>CAZDYQ010000104.1:0-10190 GCA_964509685.1 uncultured Burkholderiaceae bacterium | reverse complement strand
GTGCACTGGCCGCAGCTCTCGTGCATGTAGAAGTGCGACAGGTTGCGCAGCGACCGGACGGCGCAGCGCGTCTCGTCCATCACGATGACCGCGCCGGAGCCGAGCATCGAGCCGGCCTTCGCGATCGAATCGTAGTCCATGTCGGTTTCCATCATGATGTCGGCGGGCAGCACCGGCATGGACGAGCCGCCCGGGATCACCATCTTGAGCTTGCGCCCGTCGCGCACGCCGCCGGCAAGCTCGAGCAGCCTGGCGAACGGCGTTCCCATGGGGATCTCGTAGTTCCCCGGAAGCTCGACGTCACCGGAGACCGAAAAGATCTTCGTGCCGCCGTTGTTCGGGCGTCCGCACTCGAGGTACTTCTGTCCCCCGTTGCGGATGATCCAGGGCACCGCGGCAAAGGTCTCGGTGTTGTTGATCGTGGTGGGCTTGCCGTAGAGGCCGTAGCTGGCGGGGAACGGCGGCTTGAAGCGCGGCTGGCCCTTCTTGCCCTCGAGCGACTCGAGCAGCGCGGTTTCCTCGCCGCAGATGTAGGCGCCGTAGCCGTGGAAAGCGTGCAGCTGGAACGAGAAGTCGGAGCCCAGGATGCGCTCGCCGAGCCAGCCCGCCGCGCGGGCCTCCTCGATGGCTTCCTCGAAGCGGACGTAGGTGTCCCAGATCTCGCCGTGGATGTAGTTGTAGCCGACGCTGATCCCCATCGCGTAGGCCGCGATCGCCATGCCCTCGATGACGATGTGCGGGTTGTAGCGCAGGATGTCGCGGTCCTTGAACGTACCCGGCTCGCCCTCGTCGGAGTTGCAGACCAGGTACTTCTGCCCCGGGAACTGCCGCGGCATGAAGCTCCACTTCAGGCCGGTGGGGAAGCCCGCCCCGCCCCGTCCGCGAAGGCCGGAGGCCTTGACCTCGGCGATCACGTCGTCCGGCGTCATGCCGGTGGTGAGGATCTTGCGAAGCGCCTCGTAGCCGCCGCGCTCGACGTACTTGTCGATGTGCCAGTCGTCGGGCGACGTGAGTCCCGCGTAGATCTGCGGCTGGATGTGGCGCCCGTGGAAGCAGGTCTCCATGGCCCGCACCCGGGCGAGATCGTTGCGAAAGTCGATCGCGCCCATCTCAGGCCCCCGAGCGCAGTTCGTCGATGAGCGCGTCGAGCTTCTCGGCGCTCATGAAGCTGCACTGCCGCTTGTTGTTCACGAGCAGCACCGGCGCGTCGCCGCAGGCGCCCTGGCATTCGCTTTCCTGCAGCGTGAACAGGCCGTCGGGCGTGGTCTCGTTGTAGCCGACGCCCAGCTTCTGCTTGAGGTACTCCCCGGCCTTGGCGCCGTCGCGCAGCGCGCAGGGCAGGCAGGTGCAGACGGCGATCTTGAACTTGCCGACCTGCTTCTTGTTGAACATGTTGTAGAAGGTCGCGACCTCCTCGACCGCGATCGGCTCGATGCCGATCACGCGGGCGATCTCCTCGACCACCTCGGTCGAGATCCAGCCGGTCTCGTCCTGCGCGATCGCGAGCGAGGCCATGATGGCCGACTTGCGCTGGTCGGGCGGGAACTTGGTCAGCTCGCGCTCGATCCGGGCGTAGGCGCCGTCGGACAACAGGCGCCTGGATTGGGGAACCGCACTCATCGCCGTGTCTCGATCCTTATCTGTCGATCTCGCCGAACACGATGTCCTGCGTACCGATGATGGTCACCACGTCGGACAGCATGTGGCCGCGAGCCATTTCGTCGAGTCCCTGGAGGTGGGCGAAGCCGGGCGCCCGGATCTTGAGCCGGTACGGCTTGTTCGCCCCGTCGGCGATCAGGTAGATGCCGAACTCACCCTTGGGATGCTCGATCGCGGCATAGCACTCGCCCTCGGGAACGTGCATGCCTTCGGTGAAGAGCTTGAAGTGATGGATCAGCTCTTCCATGTTGGACTTCATCTTCACCCGCGGCGGCGGCGCAACCTTGTAGTTGTCCACGATGACCGGACCGGGATTGGCCCTCAGCCAGTCGATGCACTGCCGGATGATCCGGTTCGACTGGCGCATCTCCGCGACGCGCACCAGGTAGCGGTCGTAGCAGTCGCCTTCCTTGCCGACCGGGATGTCGAACTCGAGCCTGTCGTAGACCTCGTAGGGCTGGTGCTTGCGCAGGTCCCAGACGACGCCGGATCCGCGCAGCATGGGGCCGGTGAAGCCGAGCGCCTTGGCGCGCTCGGGGCTCACCACGCCGATCCCGACGAGCCGCTGCTTCCAGATCCGGTTGTCGGTGAGCAGGTTCTCGTACTCGTCGACGTAGCCGGGGAAGCGGTCGGTGAAGGCCTCGATGAAGTCGAGCAGCGAACCCTGCCGGTCCTCGTTCAGCTGGCGCACCCGGGCCTCGCTGCGCACGCGCGAGGGACGGTACTGCGGCATCGAGTCCGGCAGGTCGCGATAGACGCCGCCGGGACGATAGTAGGCCGCGTGCATGCGCGCGCCCGAGACCGCCTCGTAGGCGTCCATCAGGTCCTCGCGCTCGCGGAACGCGTAGAGGAAAACCGCCATCGCGCCGACGTCGAGCGCATGCGCCCCGATCCAGAGCAGGTGGTTCAGGATCCGCGTGATCTCGTCGAACATCACGCGGATGTACTGGGCGCGGATCGGCACCTCGATGCCGAGCAGCCGCTCGATCGCCATGCAGTAGGCGTGCTCGTTGCACATCATGGACACGTAGTCGAGACGGTCCATGTAGGGCACGGTCTGCAGGTAGGTCCGCGTCTCGGCGAGCTTCTCGGTCGCCCGGTGCAGGAGCCCGATGTGCGGGTCGGCCCGCTGCACGACCTCGCCGTCGAGCTCGAGGACCAGCCGCAGCACACCATGCGCGGCCGGATGCTGCGGCCCAAAGTTGAGTGTGTAGTTCTTGATGTCAGCCATGTTTCAGCGCCCCGCCCCGTAGCCTTCCTCGCGGATGACCCGCGGCACGATCTCGCGCGGCTCGATCGTCACCGGCTGGTAGATCACCCGCCCCTGGGCCGGGTCGTAGCGCATCTCGACATAGCCGGAGATCGGGAAATCCTTGCGGAAGGGATGCCCGACGAAGCCGTAGTCGGTGAGGATCCGGCGCAGGTCGTCATGACCCTCGAACACGATGCCGTAGAGGTCGAAGGCCTCGCGCTCGTACCAGTTCGCCGCCGGCCAGACGTCGGTGACCGACGCGACGCGCGGCAGGTCGTCATCGGGGCAGAAGACCCGCACCCGCAGCCGCCAGTTGTTGTCGAGCGAGAGCAGGTGCGAGACGACGGCGAACCGCGGACCGTCCCACTCGACGTCGCGATACGTCTGGTAGTCCACCCCGCAGAGATCCACCAGCATCTCGAAGCCCAGCAGCGGATCGTCGCGCAGGATGCGCATCGATTCGTGGTAGGCGTCGGCGGGGACCACCAGGGTGAGTTCGCCGAGGGCCTGCTCGAGCGACTTGACGCGCGTGCCGAGCGAAGCCTCGATTCGGGCCCGGAGTTCCTGGAGAGTGTTCATCGGATTGCCGGCTCAGCGCGCGATCGTGGAGGTACGCCGGATCTTGGACTGCAGCTGGATCAGGCCGTAGATCAGGGCTTCGGCGGTCGGGGGACAGCCCGGGACATAGACATCGACCGGGACGATGCGGTCGCAGCCCCGCACGACGGAATACGAGTAGTGGTAGTAGCCGCCACCGTTGGCGCACGAGCCCATCGACAGCACCCAGCGGGGTTCCGCCATCTGGTCGTACACCTTGCGCAGGGCCGGCGCCATCTTGTTGCACAGCGTCCCGGCGACGATCATCAGGTCGGACTGCCGCGGGCTCGGGCGGAAGATGATGCCGAAGCGGTCCAGGTCGTAGCGTGCGGCACCGGCATGCATCATCTCGACCGCGCAGCAGGCGAGGCCGAAGGTCATCGGCCACAGCGAACCGGTGCGCGACCAGTTGATGAGCTTGTCCATCTGGGTCGTGACGAAGCCCTGGTTCAGAACACCTTCGATACTCATGAAAATCGCTCCGAGCACGGGTCGCCGTGGCGGCCCGCGCGCATCATTCCCAGTTCAGGGCGCCCTTCATCCACTCGTAGACGAAGCCGACGACGAGGATGGTCAGGAACACCATCATCGAGACGAATCCGAAGAACCCGATCGCGTCGAGCGAGACGGCCCACGGGAAGAGGAAGGCGATCTCGAGGTCGAAAAGGATGAAGAGGATCGCGACCAGGTAGTACCGGACGTCGAACTTCATGCGCGCGTCTTCGAACGCTTCGAAGCCGCATTCGTAGGGAGAGAGCTTCTCGGGGTCGGGACGGTGGGGACCGAGGATCCTGCCGATCAACAGTGGGCCGACGCCCACCCCGATGCCCACGAGGATGAACAGCAGTACCGGCAGGTAATCTTGGAGGTTCACGTCTGCCCCAGGTTTGTGGAGTCGCGGCCCCGGCCCGCCCCCGCGGGAGCGACCGGCGCGACCTGCCCGGCGAGGCCCTGTGGCTGGCTCGCTCAGGCCATTTGAAAGCTTGGTGCCGACGGCGAGACTCGAACTCGCACAGCTTTCGCTACTACCCCCTCAAGATAGCGTGTCTACCAATTTCACCACGTCGGCAGCCCGGGAAATCGAGCACTGAAATCAGTCGAGCCGAGGTCCGCTCAACTGCGCATTTTAACGCGTATTCACTTCGGAATGTCCGAAGCCTCCCCATTTTTTTGCGACGCGCCATCGGATCCGGGGGCCGCGGACGGAACGTCGGCGGGCACCGCTCCCTGCGCGCCGCCCGGCGCCGCCGAGGGCACGTCGGCGGGCGTGGTGGACGGCACGTCGGCCGGCCCGGGCGCGGGAGCCGGGCGGTCCTGCCCGCCCGCGGGCACCGTATCCATCACGCTGGCAGGCGCTTCCGCGCGAGTGTTCACGAGCAGCGCGAGCCCCAGCGTGCAGGCGAAGAAGACCGCCGCGAGGACCGCGGTGGTGCGCGACAGGAAGTTCGCCGAGCCGGTCGCGCCGAACAGGCTGCCCGAGGCGCCGCTGCCGAAGGCCGCGCCCATGTCGGCGCCCTTGCCGTGCTGCAACAGGACCAGCGTGATGACGCCGATCGCGCTCAGGACCTGGATCGTCATCAGGAGGTTGGTGAGCCAGTGCATGAATCGATGCGCCTCAGACGATTGCCGCGCAACGGCAGATGTTCATGAAATCCTCGGCCACCAGCGACGCCCCGCCGATGAGCCCGCCGTCGATGTCCGGCATCGCGAACAGGCTGGAGGCGTTGGACGGCTTGACGCTGCCGCCATACAGGATGCGGATGCCGTCGGCGGCGCGAACGCCGCGCTCGCGCAGGCGCGCCCGGATGAAGGCGTGCATCTCCTGCGCCGTCTCCGGCGAGGCGGTCCGCCCGGTGCCGATCGCCCAGACGGGCTCGTAGGCGATGACGACGCGATCGGCCGCGAGCGGGGCCATGACCGGCGCGAGCGCGTCGACCTGGCGCCCGATCACCGACTCGGCCTGCCCCGCTTCCCGCTCCTCGAGGGACTCCCCGACGCAGGCGATCACGCCGATCTCGTGGGCAAGCGCCATCTGGAGCTTGCTCGCCACGATGCCGTCGGTCTCGCCGGCCAGCGTGCGGCGCTCGGAATGGCCGACGATGACCCACTTGCAGCCGAGGTCGGCCAGCATCGCCGCGGAAACCTCGCCGGTGTAGGCCCCGTTGGGAAAGGCGGCAACGTTCTGGGCACCGAGCGCGATGCCCGTGTCGCCGAGCCAGGCCGCCGCCTGGCCGATGTACGGGAACGGCGGGCAGACGGCGATGTCCACCTGCGAGAGCGACGTGCGCTCGAGCGCCGCGCGCAGGCCGGTGAAAAGATGCTCGTTCGACACGATGTCGCCGTTCATCTTCCAGTTGCCCGCCACCAGCGGCTTGCGCGATTTCATCGCCCGTGCGTCCTCTCGGTTGCCTGATCAGGGAAACCCGGCATTCTACGATGCGCGAAGAAGGAGGGTCAAACGCGGCGATCGTGTTCTGCGTCGGGCGAAGTGGCCGAGCCCTCCTCCGGCGCGGGCTGGCTCGCCGCCGGTTCGCCCCGGCGCGACAGCCGGGCGCGATAGCGCAGGGCCCACACCACGTAGCCCGACAGGCCGTAGCAGAGGAACAGCCCAAACAGCATCATCGGCGGGTCGGACGAGATGAGGACGAACACCAGGACCAGCACGAGCGCGGCCATGAAGGGCACGCTCTTGCGCAGGTTGATCGTCTTGAAGCTGTAGAAGGGCGCGTTCGACACCATCGTGAGCCCGGTATAGACGGTCATCACCCAGGCGAGCCACGAGAGGTCCTTGCCCGTCATGTCGATCAGGCGGTTCTCGCGCAGGTCGGTCGCGAGCCACACGAAACCGACGACCAGCGCCGCCGCGGCGGGGCTCGGCAGGCCCTGGAAGAAGCGCTTGTCCACGACGCCGAGGTTGGTGTTGAAGCGCGCGAGCCGGAGCGCCGCGCCGGCGACATAGATGAAGGCCGCGAGCCAGCCCCACTTGCCGAGGTCGTGCAGTGCCCATTCGTACATGATGAGCGCCGGCGCGACGCCGAAGGACACCATGTCGGACAGGCTGTCGTACTGCTCGCCGAAGGCGCTCTGGGTGTTCGTCAGCCTCGCGACCCGCCCGTCGAGCCCGTCGAGCACCATCGCCACGAAGGTCGCGACCGCGGCGGTGGCGAAGTCGTCGTTCATGGCCTGGACGACCGCATAGAAGCCGCAGAAGAGCGCGCCCGTGGTGAAGGCGTTCGGCAGCAGGTAGATGCCGCGGGCGCGCCGCGGCGCAGGGGACGCCTGCGGGGCGGCGGGGTCGACGGCCTGGGCCTGCGCCGGCACCTCGCGGGCGCGGGCCCGCCTGAACCGGGGCCGCCGCGGCTTAGGCATCACGGGACTCCTCGGCCGGCGCCGGCGAGTCCGGGGTCATCGCGGCCGGTTCCGATGCCGCCGGGACCGCCTGGGCCGGGGCTTCGCCGAGCGGCAGGCGGGCGACCACGGTCTCGGTGGCCGAGACCTTCTCGCCGATGGCGACCAGCGGCTGCGCTTCGAGCGGCAGGTAGAGATCGACGCGCGATCCGAAGCGGATGAAGCCGATGCGCTGGCCCCGGGTGAGGCGCTCGCCGCTGGCGACGTAGCAGAGGATGCGGCGGGCGACCAGCCCGGCCACCTGCACGCAGGTGACGAGCGCGCCGTCGTCGCGGCGGATCATCAGGGCGTTGCGCTCGTTCGCCTCGGAGGCCTTGTCGAGATCCGCGTTGACGAACTTGCCGGGAAAGTAGTCGATCCGCTCGATGGTGCCGTCCACGGGCGACCGGTTCGAGTGGACGTTGAACACGTTCATGAAGATCGAGATCTTGAGCGCGTCGCGCTCGGCGTAGGGATCGCGCGCCTGCGCCACGACGATCACCCGGCCGTCCGCCGGGGCGAGCACCGCATCGGGCGCGCCCGGCACGTCGCGCGCCGGGTCACGGAAGAACTGGACGATGAAAAGCGTGAGGAGCCAGAAGGGCCAGGCCCAGCCGAAGCCGCCGGCAAGATGCACCAGCAGGGTAACGACGAGGGCGGCGCCGATGAACGGCCAGCCCTCGCGGGCGATCAGGGGATGCGGGTAGTCTGGGTTCATCGACCGGCCTGGTTGGTGGATTCCGGGATCAGTAAGGCCGCTGGCGCAGCCATTTGGTCACGACCCATTTCTCGCCCTCCGTGACCGGTCGGCCCGCGTGCAGGCAGCGTGGATCGAGCTCGCCCGCCTGGTTGCAGTACTCGAAATAGACCGCGCAGCCGCGCCGGGGCATGACGGTGAGCTCGATCTCGGGGAACTCCGTCGCGCCGCCGCCGGGCACGTCGTTGAGGAACATGACGAGCGTCGCGATCCGCTGCCCGCCCCGGGCGAGGATCGCCTCGCTGCCGGGCTGGGCGGGATCGAAGTAGTCGTGGTGCGGCCTGTATTCGCCGGCATGCTCGTAGTGGAGGATCTGCAGCGGCTCGCCATGCTCGACGGGCACGCCCGTCAGGGCGCTGATGCGCGCCTCGAGCAGCGTCACGATCGGGTTCTCGCCACGCGCGAAATAGGTGCCCTCGCTCGTGCGGACGTCGCTTACCGTGAACCCGCCGCCATGGCGATCGACCACCTCCGAGCGCTTGAGCTTGCCGGCCGACAGCCGGATGAGCTCGATGCACTCGTCCTCGTCGAGCAGGTTCTCGATGACGGCGACATTGGGATTGCGAAGCACGAAGGAGAAGCCGACCTCGCGGTCGTGCGCCAGCGCGCGCGAGCCCGCGGGCAGGCGGATCGGGTCGGCGGCATACGGCACCAGCGCGGCCGGGGCCTGCTCGCGGACCCGCGCCGTCATGGCCCCGATCACCGCCACCGCCGCGCCGGCGAACGCGGGGTCGAA
Source organism: uncultured Burkholderiaceae bacterium (assembly GCA_964509685.1). Lineage (GTDB taxonomy): Bacteria > Pseudomonadota > Gammaproteobacteria > Burkholderiales > Burkholderiaceae_E > JAMLIN01. The sequence continues at coordinate 1,802 of CAZDYQ010000104.1, read as the reverse complement.
ACCGTTCTCGGCCATGACCCGGACCAGGTCCTCGTGCCGGCACCCGCGTGCAATGTTCTCGGCGAGCCAGTCCTGCCACTGCGGTCCCAGCTTCGCCTGCATCCGTGCAACGTCCATCGTCGCGCCCTGCCCTGTCGTGCGGTCGACGTGCAAGTATAGTGCCATGCGAGGGGCGCTCCGGCGACCGCGGGCGGCCCGGGCGCAAACGGAGACGGGTCGAAAAAAGGGGGCCCGAGGCCCCCTCCTTTCCGTGTGCCCCCGCGGGCCGTCCCGGGACCGTCCTCAGTTGCGGGACTTGTCCACCAGCCGGTTGGCCTTGATCCAGGGCATCATGGCCCGCAGCTTTTCGCCCACCTGCTCGATCTGGTGCTCGGCCATCAGGCGGCGACGCGAGGCCAGCGTGGGCGCCCCGGCGCGGTTCTCGAGGACGAACGACTTGGCGTACTCGCCCGACTGGATGTCGCGCAGCACCTCGCGCATCACCCGCCGGGTCTCGTCGGTGACGATCCTCGGCCCGGTGACGTACTCGCCGTACTCGGCGTTGTTCGAGATCGAGTAGTTCATGTTCGCGATCCCGCCCTCGTAGATGAGGTCGACGATCAGCTTGAGTTCGTGCAGGCACTCGAAGTAGGCCATCTCGGGCGCGTACCCGGCCTCGACCAGGGTCTCGAAGCCCGCCTTGATCAGCTCGACCGTGCCGCCGCACAGGACCGCCTGCTCGCCGAAGAGGTCGGTCTCGGTCTCCTCGCGGAAGTTGGTCTCGATGATGCCGGCCTTGCCGCCGCCGATCGCGCTGGCATAGGACAGGGCGACGTCACGGGCGACGCCCGAGACGTCCTGGTGGACCGCCACCAGGCAGGGGACGCCGCCGCCCGCCACATAGGTGCTGCGCACGGTGTGGCCCGGCGCCTTGGGCGCGATCATGACGACGTCCAGGTCCGCGCGCGGCACGACCGCGCCGTAGTGCACGTTGAAGCCGTGCGCAAACGCGAGCGTGGCGTTCTTCTTGATGTTGGGCTCGATCTCGGTGGCATAGACCTCGGCGATGTGCTCGTCCGGCATGAGCATCATCACGAAATCGGCGCCCTTGACCGCGTCGGCGACCGTCGCGACCGAGAGCTTCGCCTTGCGCGCCTTGTCCCACGACGGCCCGCCCTTGCGGACCCCCACGGTGACCTTGCCGCCGGAGTCGCTCAGGTTGAGCGCATGGGCGTGGCCCTGCGAGCCATAGCCGATGATGGCGACCTTCTTGCTCTTGATCAGCTTGACGTCGCAGTCCTTGTCGTAGAAGACCTTCATTTGACCCCTCGTTGGTGTTCAGACTTTCAGTACGCGTTCGCCGCGCGCGATACCCGATGCCCCGGTCCGGACGGTCTCGAGGATCGCCGCCTTGTCGAGCGCATCGATGAACGCATCGAGCTTGCCCCCGTCGCCCGTGAGCTCGACCGTGTAGGTCTTGTCGGTCACGTCGATGATCCGGCCGCGGAAGATGTCCGACAGGCGCTTCATCTCCTCGCGGTCCTTGCCGACGGCGCGGACCTTGATGAGCATGAGCTCGCGCTCTGTGTAGGCGGACTCGGTGAGGTCGACGAGCTTGACCACCTCGATCAGGCGGTTCAGGTGCTTCGTGATCTGCTCGATGACATCGTCCGAGCCGCTGGTGACGATGGTCATCCGCGACAGCGAGCGGTCCTCGGTCGGGGCGACCGTCAGGGACTCGATGTTGTATCCGCGCGCCGAGAACAGGCCGACCACCCGCGACAGCGCGCCGGGTTCGTTCTCGAGGAGCACGGAGATGATGT
>CAZDYQ010000103.1:0-10243 GCA_964509685.1 uncultured Burkholderiaceae bacterium | reverse complement strand
CAACGATGCCGAGAGCTACCTCGTATGTGCGCAGCGGGGATGCGGCCTCGTCCAGTTGCCGCGCTACCGTGTCGAGGACGACCTGCGCGAGGGTCGCCTGGTCGAGGTGCTCGATGCATGGCCGAGCCCGGCGATGCCGCTCTCCGCGCTCTATCCCTACCACCGGCAGCTGTCGCTGCGGGTGCGGGTGTTCATCGACTGGCTGGCCCGGCTCTACGAGGAGAAGTTCGGACCGGTCGCCGCGCAGGGGCGTAGCCAATAAAAAACGCGGCCGGCTTGTGGCCGACCGCGCTCCCTGCTGCCAGCGGCTTCGCGAGGAGTTGCCTGCGCGAAACCGATCTCCTTCCTCCGAATTCAGCTGGATCGGGAGCGAGCCCGCACCTGCCGCGGATCGCTCCCGCTCGCGCCGCGCGCGCTCAGAACTGGCCTTCCTCGGTCGAGCCCTTGAGCGCCGCCGTCGAGGCTTCGGATTCGACGGTCGTGGTCACGGCATCGAAGTAGCCCGTGCCGACCTCGCGCTGGTGCTTGACGGCCGTAAAGCCGATTTCGGCGGCCGCGAACTCGGCCTCCTGCAGCTCGACGAAGGCGGGCATCTGCCGGCGGGCATAGCCGTGCGCCAGCTTGAACATCGAGTAGTTCAGCGCATGGAAGCCAGCGAGCGTGATGAACTGGAACTTGTAGCCCATGGCGCCCAGTTCGCGCTGGAACTTCGCGATCGTGTCCTCGTCGATGTTGCGCTTCCAGTTGAACGAGGGCGAGCAGTTGTACGCCAGCATCTTGCCGGGGAACTGCTTGTGGATCGCCTCGGCGAACTGCTTCGCGAACCCGAGATCCGGCGTGCCGGTCTCGCACCAGATCAGGTCGGCGTACGGGGCGTAGGCAAGACCGCGCGAGATCGCCTGCTCGATGCCGTTCCGAGTGCGGAAGAAGCCCTCGACGGTGCGTTCGCCGGTCAGGAAGGGCTTGTCGTTGTCGTCGATGTCCGAGGTCACCAGGTCGGCCGCCTCGGCGTCGGTGCGCGCCAGCAGCAGCGTGGGCACGCCCATCACGTCCGCGGCAAGCCGCGCGGCGACCAGCTTGGCCACCGCCTCGCGGGTCGGCACGAGCACCTTGCCGCCCATGTGGCCGCACTTCTTCACGGAAGCGAGCTGGTCCTCGAAATGCACGCCGGCGGCGCCGGCGTCGATCATGGCCTTCATCAGCTCGAAGGCGTTCAGCACGCCGCCGAAGCCGGCCTCGGCGTCCGCGACGATCGGGGCGAAGTAATCGATGTAGCCGTCGTCACCGGGGTTCTTGCCCTCGACCCACTGGATCTGGTCGCAGCGGGTCAGTGCGGCGTTGATCCGGCGTACGACCTGGGGAACCGAGTTGGCGGGGTACAGCGACTGGTCGGGATACATCTCGCCGGCGATGTTGGCGTCGCCCGCCACCTGCCAGCCCGAGAGGTAGATGGCCTTGAGGCCGGCCTTGACCTGCTGCATCGCCTGGTTGCCGGTCAGGGCGCCCAGCGCGTTGACGAAAGGCTCCTCGTGGAGCAGCTTCCAGAGCTTCTCCGCGCCGCGGCGGGCGAGCGTGTGCTCGACCTGCAGCGAGCCGCGCAGCCGGACCACGTCCTCGGCGGTGTAGCCGCGCTTGATGCCGCGCCAGCGGGCGCTTTCCGACCATTCCTTCTGCAGCTTCTGGGCTTCCTGTTCGCGTGTCGACATGGATGAATCTCCAAGGAGGTTGGGGATGAGGGGATGAGAAAAGCGGGAAATCGGGATTGCGCAGCCAGGCGCGGAATGAGCTAGATCTTACGCCCGCGTGTTGCGCAGCAGCAGGAATTTGTCACGACTCCAACAAGGCTCTTTCTCTCGCATTTTCAATTAGTTACGAAGCCGATTGCGCATGACGGGATGCCGTGCTTCACGATGAAAAATGCGGATGGTGCGCCGCCCGATCGAAATTCCGCATGGCGGGAAATTATTCTCGATCATGGAATATGGATCCCTCGGCGCTTCAGGCAGCGATGCCGGCGCCTCGGCGATGGCGCAAGGCGGCTCAAGGGCGGAGGATGGAGGCGCCTTCACCCCCTCAGAGGAGACAAAGCATGGCCCAGGAATCCCGCGAGCTCGTGGTGCTCGTCACCCGTGGCGCCGACCACGAGCTCTCCTCCGTCGCCTTCACCATCGCCTGCGGCGGAATCACCGCCGGGCTGGACGTCTGCGTGTTCCTGACGAGCGCCGCGGTGGACCTCGTCCGCAAGCGCTCCATCGACCTCACGCATGTGCCGCCCCTGGACCCGCTCAAGACGCTGGTGGACGACTTCATGAAGCGCGGGGGCGAGGTGATCGCCTGTCCGCCCTGCGTGAAGTCGCGCGGATACACGCAGGAGGACTTCATCGACGGGGTGACGATCGCAGGGGCGAGCGTCATCCACGAAAGGTTCAAGCGGGGAGCCGCCTCGCTGAGCTTCTGAGTCCGGCGGAAAGCGCTCAGCGGTCCCCGGGGGCGTCGTCCCCTCCCAGCAGGCGGCGGGAGTCGGCCTCGGGGAGCGACTCGACTTCCCGCAGCCGCCGTTCGATCGCCCGGCTGCGGGTCTCGGCGGTGCCGATGGTGCTGGCCGCGCGCTCGATCTGCTCGCGCGTCCGTGCCAGCACGTCGCCGAAGCGGCCGAACTCCGTCTTGACCGCCCCGAGAAGCTGCCACACCTCGCTGGAGCGCTGCTCGATCGCGAGCGTCCGGAAGCCCATCTGCAGGCTGGACAGGATGGCCGCGAGGGTGCTCGGGCCGGCCACCACGACCCGATGATTGCGCTGGAGGTCGTCGAGCAGGCCCGGGCGCCGGACCGCCTCGGCGTAGAGGCCCTCGGTCGGCAGGAACAGCAGCGCGAAGTCCGTCGTCGCAGGCGGTGCGATGTACTTGCCGCGGATGGTCTTCGCTTCCTGCCTCAGGCGGGCATCGAGCTGTCGCTCGGCGGCGGCCGCCGCGGCGGCGTCGCCGGCATCGCGCGCGGCCCCGAGTCGCTCGTAATCCTCGCGCGGGAACTTGGCATCGATGGGCAGCCAGACCGGGCTGGAGGGATCGCGCCCCGGCAGGCGGATCGCGAACTCGACCCGCTCGCCGCTGCCGGCCACCACCTCGACATTGCGGGCGAACTGGTCCGGCACGAGGATCTGCTCGAGCAGCGCGCCAAGCTGCATCTCGCCCCAGGTGCCCCTCGTGCGCACGTTCGCGAGCAGGCGCCTCAGGTCACCCACGTCGGCCGCGAGCGCATTCATTTCCCCCATGCCCTTGTGCACCTGTTCCAGGCGCGCCGCGATCATCTCGAAGGTTTCCCCCAGCCGGCGCTGCAGGGTCGAGTGCAGCTTCTCGTCCACCGTCTCGCGCATCTGCTCCAGGCGGGCGGCGTTCTCCCGGCCGAGCGTGGCGAGCTGCCGCTCGAGCGTTTCGCGGATCTCGGCGAGCCGCCTGTCGTTCGAGTCCCCGAGCTGCGCGAGGTGAGCGGCGAAGCGGTCGATCTGCCCACGCTGGGCGTCGGCGAAACTCGCCATCTGCTGCGCCAGCAGCTGGGACATCCGGCTGGTCGCCTCCAGCAGCTCCGCCCGGTCGGCCCGGGCCGCGGCGGCCGCCTCCTCCCGCGCCTCGCGGTCCTGTGCGTTGCGCGCCGCGACGAGGCGGGCAAGCTCCTCGATGGCGGCACGGGCGTCGGCCGGCCGGCGCCGCAGCAGCGCCACCAGCAGGACGATGGTCACCAGGCCGAGCAGCGGCGAGAGCCACCAGGCCTGGGAAAGCAGGGCGATCCAGTCGTTCAAGTGGGCGAGCGTCGCGAGTCCCGGGGAAACGCCCATTGTAGGTGCGCTGCCGCCAACATCCCGCGACGGGCCGGACTGAGGAACAATGTCACGAATCCGCGCGATCGGCCGCCGGCTGCCGGTCGCGCGCGCTTGCCTTCGCGAGCCCCCGGGGTCAGGATCGGGCGAGAAGCCAGAAGGAGAATCACGATGATCCGCCAAACCCGTTCGATCGCGCTGGCCCTCGGGCTGGGCACGGTACTGGCCGCGATGTCGCTGCCGGCGAGCGCCGCCGACAAGGGGACCTGGCGCTGCGTCGGCGCCGACGGCAAGGTCCTGTTCACCAACGGGAACTGTCCTGCCGGCACGGCAAAGGCGAGCCCCTGGGTACCGGCGCCGGTCAACACCGGCATCGAGCGCACCGGGCCCGGCGAGCGCCCCGCGCTCGCGGCGGGCGACCCGCCCCTCGAGCCGCTCCTGCCCAGCGGCCGGGTCGATCCCTTCGTCGACTGCAAGGCGCGCGGCGGGACCTTCGACCTTGCCTCGCGAGTCTGCCGGCTGCCACCAGGGGGTACCGCGCCCTGGGTGCGCGTCGAGGACTGAGCAGCGCGGTCAGCCCGGCTGGTTCCGCATCCAGTCGGCTGTCCGGTAGAGGGAGCCGAGCAGGCGATCGAACAGCTCGCCCTCGATGCCCCGTCCCGCCATCGCCTCGGCCATGCACAGGAGCCACTGGTCGCGCTCCACGGTCCCGATGGCGAATGGCAGGTGCCGCGCCCGCAGGCGGGGATGGCCGAGTCGCTCGACGTAGAGGTCGGGCCCGCCCAGCCAGCCGCACAGGAACCAGAAGAGCTTGTCGCGCGACCCGTCCAGGCGCGGCGGGTGGAGTTCGCGCAGGCGCGCGAACCGCGGGTCGCGGTCCATGAGGTCGTAGAAGTCGTCCACCAGCGCCCGCACGCCCTCCTGGCCGCCCAGGCGAGCGAACGGCGTATCGGTCTCGGCAACGCCGTCCCGCCCGTCATGCATCGCGAAGCACCCTCATGGGAGACGAGTCCGCCACCTGGCGCAGGCCGATCCAACCCGCCAGCAACGACAGCGCCGCCCCGCCCGCCGCTCCCAGCGGCAGCAACGACAGCCTGGGACTCAGTTCGAAATCGAAGACCCGATCGGCGAGGACCGCGCCCACGACCAGTGCGCCGATCGCCGCGAGCAGCCCGGCAATCGCCCCCGATATCCCGACCTCGACCAGCTGCGCGACGGAAAGCTGCCGCCGCGAGGCGCCGAGCGCCCGCATCAGGGCGGCCTCGCGCAAGCGCTCGTCGCGCGATACCGCGAGTGCCGCATACAGCACCGCGATGCCCGCGACCAGGGTGAGGACGAACAGGACCTGGACCGCGCGGATCACCTGTTCGAGCATCTCCTGCACCTGGCGCAGGATGTTCCCGATGTCGAACACCGTCAGGTTGGGCATCTCCCGCACGAGTTCCCGGTCGATGCGTTCGCCGGCGTCGGGCTGGTGGTAGGCCGTGATCCATGTCTGCGGCATCCGCTCGAGCAGCCCGGGTGACAGGATCGCGAAGAAGTTCACCTGCATCGAGTCCCACGCGACCTCCCGCACGCTCGTGAGCTCGGCCTCCACCTGCTGTCCGGCGATGTCGAAGCCGATCCTGTCGCCCAGTCGCAGGCCGAGCGTCTTCATGATCCCTTCCTCGAACGAGACCTCCGCCGCCTCGGGATCGAACCAGCGTCCCGCCACGATCCGGTTGTGCGACGGGGGCTCGGCCATGTACGAGAGGTTGAACTCGCGCTGGACGAGGCGTTGCGCCCGGTCGTCGTCGAAGTCGGCAGCATCCACCGCCCTGCCGTCAATGTGTACCAGGCGCCCGCGGACCATCGGGAACAGGGTCGGTTCCGCGATGCCCGCCGCCGCGAGCCGTTCCTCGACCCGCGCCCGCTGGTCGGGCTGGATATTGATCACGAAGCGATTCGGCGCATCCGGCGGCGTCGCACGCTTCCAGCCCTCGACGAGATCGGTTCGCGTGACGGTAAGCAGCATGAGTGCCATCAACCCGATCGCGAGCGCGACGACCTGCGCGACGGAGGCGTTCCGGCGGCGCGTCCAGGATGCGAGCGCGAGTCGCCACGACGGCGAGCGCGCGACGCCAGCGAGGCCCCTCGACATTGCCACGGCCCGCACGATACCCATCCCCGCGAGCACGAACACGATGCCGCCGGCCGCAAAGCCGCCCAGTGCCGTCAGGGCGAGGCGCCGGTCCCCGGCGAACCAGAGCAACAGGCCCGCGAAGCAGCCGAGCGCGAGGACGCCGCCCACCCAGGCCAATCCGCCCACCGGCCCGAGTTCGCGGCGCAGGACGCGCATGGGAGGCACCCCGGCCATGCGCACGAATGGCCAGGCGCCGAATCCGACGAGCAGCACTACCGAGGCGGCCATCGCCCGCAGCGCCGGCCAGGCCGGCGCCGGCGGCAACGGCACCGTCACCATGGGCGCCACCGCCGACACGAGGAGGAAATGCAGCCCCCAGCCGATCGCGGCGCCCGCGACGCCGCCGACCACCGCGATCCAGAGCAGCTCGGCCCCCAGAACGCGTACCAGCCGCGGCTGCGACAGGCCGATGGCCTTCACCACCGCGCAGCCGTCGATGTGGCGCTGCGCGAACCGCCTCGCCCCGAGCGCGACCGCGACCGCGGCGATGAGCGCGGTGAGCAGCGCCACCAGCGCCAGGAACTGCTCCGCCCGACGCAGGGTGGACGTGAGCTCCGGCCGCTCGTCGGTGACCGTCTGCAGGCGCTGGCCGCGCTCGAGCCTGCCCTCGAGCCAGGCCCTGAGCGCCTCGATGCGCGCGGGCTCGCCGGCCGCCAGCAGGCTCCAGCTCGCGCGGCTCGCCGGTCCCAGCAGGCCGGTGGATTCGAGGTCGGCCTCCGGGATCATGAGCCGGGGCGCGAAATTCACGAAACCCGTCCCGCGGTCCGGTTCGAGGCTGATGATGCGGCCGATGCGGAAGTTCCGGTCCCCGAGCTCGATCTCGTCACCCACTTCGAGCCCGAGCGCGATCGCGAGCTGCGGGTCCACCCAGGCCTCGCCCGATGCGGGGATGCCCTGCGCCTCGGCATCTTCCTGCGCATCGAGGCCGTCACGCACCCGCAGCCGCCCGCGCAGCGGATAACCCTCGCCGACTGCCTTCACCGAGGCGAGCTGGACCCCGTCCGGCCCGCCCGCCATGCTCGGGAATACGACCGTGCGCGTCGTCGCGATGCCGGCGAGCGCCTGTGGATCGATGGCGGCGGCATCGACGGGGCGATCGGAGGCCAGCACGAGGTCCGCGCCCAGCAGGTGCGAAGCCTGGCGCGAGAGTGCGAGCTCCATGCGATCCACGAAGAAGCCGACCGAAGCGATCGCGGCCACGGCAATGACGAGCGAGGCCAGCAGCAGGCCGAGCTCGCCGGCGCGCCAGTCGCGCCAGGCGAATCGAAGCGACAGGAGGAGGAAGTTCAAGTCCGTCGGGCGTGCGTCACGCAGCGTCGCGGAAAGGGGCCACCAGCATAAACCATCGTCTTGATAACATGGCGGGCCTCGTCGGGATCGGTGCCGGCGAGCCGAACCAGGAGACCCGTCGATGCCCCGAATCCCCTACCAGCCCGAGGACCTCGCCGAACCGGCGGAGGTGGTCGACGCGATCCGCCGTCGTCGCGGCGGCAAGCTGCTCGAACTCGACCGGATGCTGCTGCACAGTGAACCGCTGGCGGCCGGCTGGAACGAGCTGCTGGGCCGCGTGCGCAACGACTTCGTCGTGGAAAAGCGCCTGCGCGAGCTGGCGATGTGCACCGTCGCCGTGCTGAACGGCGCGGACTACGAGCTCGCGGCGCATGCGCCGATCTTCCTCGAGGAAGGCGGCACGCAGGAACAGCTCGACGCGATCGCCGCCGACCCCCTGGCCGCGGCCGCCAATGCCGAGCTCTTCGGGCCGCTCGATGCCGCCGCGCTCGCCCTCACGATCGAGATGACGCGCAACGTGAGGGTCGAGGACGCCACCTTCGCGCGCATCGAGGCCCAGCTCGGGCGGCGCGAACTCGTCGAGCTGATCGCCACGATCGCCGCCTACAACATGGTTTCCCGTTTCCTCGTCGCCACCGGCATTACCCACTGAGCCCGGCCGGCGGCGTTACCATGGGAAGCCAGTGACCGCAGCGAGGTAGCCAGCCGTGAGCAAGGACACCGGAAGCAAGGACAGGGACCTGGGCGAATTGCTCCCGCCCGGGGTGACGCTTCCCGACCCGGACGAGCGCGTCGAGCGCAGCCCCCGTGAATGGGCCGAGGTGCTGCCGCCCGACGTGTACCAGGTGCTTCGCGAGGAAGCCACCGAAAGGCCCGGCAGCAGCGAGCTCAACCACGAGAAGCGACGGGGGGTTTACGTCTGCGCGGGATGCGGCGCACCGCTGTTCACATCTGCGACGAAGTACGAGAGCGGCTCGGGCTGGCCCAGCTTCTACGCCCCGATCGAAGGCGCCCTGGACACGCGGGTCGACCACAAGCTGGCCGTCCCGCGGACCGAGTACCATTGCCGGCGCTGCGGCGGCCACCAGGGCCATGTCTTCAACGACGGCCCGCCGCCCACCGGCCTGCGTTTCTGCAACAACGGGCTCGCGCTGCGTTTCATCCCCGCGGATCCCGAATAGCCCAAGCCATCGAACCGGAGACGAATTCCCATGAGCATCCAGTCCAGAGCCGTCGTCTGTCGCGAACTCAATGCACCGGTGGTGGTCGAGACGATCACGGTGCAGAAGCCCCAGGCCGGCGAGGTGCTGGTCGAGATGAAGGCTTGCGGGGTCTGCCACAGCGACCTGTCCGCCACCAATGGCACCATCGCCTTCCCGCTGCCCCTCATCCTGGGCCACGAGGGTGCGGGCATCGTCGCGGAGGTCGGCGAGGGCGTGACGGGCCTCGCGCCCGGAGACCACGTGCTCACCTCCTTCGTGAGCATGTGCGGCCGCTGCCGCTACTGCCAGACCGGCCGACCGCAGCTCTGCGACCAGGGCGCGAAGACGCTGGTGACCCTGCCCGGCGGCGAACTGCGCACCCAGGACGCCGAGGGCAAGCCGCTCAACATCTTCTCGGGCTGCGGCTCGATGTCGCAGTACCAGACGCTGCACCAGGACAACCTCGTCAAGATCGATCCGGATGTCCCGCTCGATCGCGCCGCCCTCATCGGCTGCGGCGTGATGACCGGCTTCGGTGCCGCCGCCAACACGGCGCGGGTCGAAGCGGGCTCGCGGGCGGTGGTGTTCGGTGCTGGCGGGGTCGGGCTGTCGGCGATCCAGGGTTGCGTGGTGTGCGGTGCGAGCCAGGTGGTGGCCGTCGACACCAGCGAGGCGAAACTCGAGTTCGCCCGGCAGATGGGGGCCACCCACACGATCGACGCCTCGAAGGAGGAAAACGTCGTCAAGGCCTTGCGCAAGATCACCGAAGGCGGTGTCGACTACGCCTTCGAGTGCGTGGGCCACGGCGAGATCGCCGAGCAGGCCTACGGCAGCCTGGCCAAGGGCGGCACGGCCGTGATCGTCGGCGTCGCGCCGCTCGCGCACAAGACGTCGGTCCGCACCGCGTCGCTCACCTTCGAGGAGAAGACCCTCACCGGGAGCTACTTCGGCTCGGCCCGCCCGCGCCAGGACTTCCCGCGGCTGATCTCCCTCTACAAGGGCGGTCGCCTGAAGCTCGACGAACTGGTCACGCGCACCTACACGATCGACGAGGCCCCGCAGGCCTTCGAGGACCTGGCACAGGGGCGGAACGCGCGCGGCGTCATCGTCTTCTGATCGGCCGTGCCCACGGACGCATGGATGGATCGGGGCACCCCGTGACGCGAGACAGCGCCCGGGGCGCCCCGCCCTGCCCGCGCGAGGCGCGGCCGGTTCGCGCTACTGCCGTGCCAGCGGCTTGAAGCGCAGCCTGCGCGGCTGCGCGGCCTCCTCGCCGAGACGGCGGCGCTTGTCCTCCTCGTACTCGCGGTAGTTGCCCGTGAAGAAACTCCACTGCGAGTCGCCCTCGGCGGCGAGGATGTGCGTCGCGATCCGGTCGAGGAACCAGCGATCGTGCGAGATCACGAGCGCGCAGCCCGGGAACTCGAGCAGCGCATCCTCCAGCGCACGGAGGGTTTCCACGTCGAGGTCGTTCGACGGCTCGTCGAGCAGCAGCACGTTGCCGCCGGACAGCAGCGTCTTGGCGAGGTGCAGCCGGCCGCGCTCGCCGCCCGACAGGCTGCCCACCCGCTTCTGCTGGTCGGGTCCCTTGAAGTTGAAGCGGCCGATGTAGGCCCGTGACTGCATCTCGAAGCGCCCGACGGTGATGATGTCGTTGCCGCCCGAGACCTCCTCCCAGACGGTGTGGTCACCGTTCAGGGACTCGCGGCTCTGGTCCACGTAGGCGATCTGCACCGTGTTGCCGATGCGGATCTCGC
>CAZDYQ010000102.1:0-10260 GCA_964509685.1 uncultured Burkholderiaceae bacterium | reverse complement strand
ATCGAACGGCAGGCAGTGCTCGTAGATGAACACGTGGCCGAACACCGGGTCCATGACGCGACGCGTATCCTCGAACACCGCCTTGAGGTCCTTGCCGGCAGCAACGCCATCGCGGGCGGTGCGATAGAGGTCGGTGACCCACTTGCGCGTGTACTCGATGCCGCGGGCGACATCGGCCGGCGACTCGAGCGCGGGCCCGCGACCGGGGACGAGCTTCTCGGCCCCGAGCGCGGCCAGGGCGTCCAGCGTGGCGGGCCACTCCTCGAGCTGGGCGTCGCCCGTGTACACGCCCGCGTTGTACTCGACGAGATCGCCGGAGAAGCAGATCTTCTGCGAGGGTATCCAGGCGATGGTGTCGCCCCGGGTGTGGCCCGGGCCGAGGTGCATGATCCGGACCTCCAGCCCGCCGAGGAAGACGGTCAGCTCGCGCTCGAACACCATCGTCGGCCACGTGAGGCCGGGTATCGACTCGACCGCACGGAACAGCCGCGGGAAGCGCTCGATCTCGGAATGCATGTCGGCCTCGCCGCGCTCCACGATCATCTCGTAGGTGCCGCGGGAGGCGATGACCTCGGTCGCGCCCTCGTCGAAGAAGGCCGATGCGCCAAGGACCCGCACCGCATGGTAGTGGGACAGCACCACGTACTTGATCGGCTTGTCGGTGACGGTGCGGATGCGGGCGATGAGGTCGCGCGCCATGACCGGCGTGGCGGTCGCGTCGATCACCATGCAGGCGTCGTCGCCGATGATCACGCCGGAATTGGGATCGCCTTCGGCCGTGTAGGCATAGGCGTTGTCGGAGAGCTTCGTGAAACTGACCACCTTGTCGGCAAGGTCGGCCTTCGATGCGAACTCCTTGCTCATGTGTCTCGCTCCCGGGCGGTGGACTCGCCTTCGATCATAGCAGCCGCGGGCGGTGATAGGATCGTCGGCTCCGGCGCTTCCGGACGCCCGCCGCCCGCCGCGCCAGGCCCCATGGAGAGTCCCTTGGATCCCCTTTCCCTCGTCGCCCTGGTCGTGCTGGGCACCGTCACGGGCTTCCTTGCCGGCCTGCTGGGCATCGGCGGCGGCATGATCATCGTCCCCTTCATGTCGATCGTGCTGGACCGGGTCGGCTTCGACCGGGACCTGGTGCTCAAGCTCGCCATCGCGACCTCGCTCACGACGATCCTGTTCACGTCGATGTCGAGCGTGCGGGCGCACCACCGGCGCGGCGCGGTGCGATGGGACATCGTCAGGACCCTGGCGCCGGGCATCGTCGCCGGGTCGCTCGCCGCGGCGCAGGTGGTGCGTTTCATGCCGAGCCGCTGGATCGCGCTCTTCTTCGGCGCCTTCATCGCGTGGACCGCCACGAACATGATGCGCCGCAAGCCCAGGGGGGCAGGCGAGCTGCCCGAGCGTGGCCTGCCGGGCGGCGCGGGCATGTTCGGCGCGGGCGGTGTGATCGGCGCGCTTTCGGCCTTCCTCGGCGCGGGGGGCGGTTTCCTCACGGTGCCCTTCCTCGCCGGGCGCCAGGTACGCATCCACGAAGCCGTCGCCACCAGTGCGGCCTGCGGCTTTCCCATCGCCCTGGCGGGAACGATCGGCTACATCGTCGCCGGCATCGGGCTCGACATGCCGCCCTACACGATCGGCTTCGTGTACCTCCCGGGGCTGCTCGCCGTGGCCTGCGCAAGCGTACTGACGGCGCCCCTCGGGGCGCGGGCTGCCCATGCCCTGCCGGTGGACACGATGCGCCGGATCTTCGCCTGCATCCTCTTCGGGCTGTCCGCCTACATGTTCTGGCGCGGCCTCGGCTAGCGCAACCAACGATGAGCGACACGACGCATCCTCCGACCACCGTTCCGGGCTCGGCCTGGGACGCCGTCTCCACCCTGTACAACGCCTTCTTCACCGGGCTCGTGCTGTGCGCCTCGATGCGCAGCGGCAGCGGGCGCGCCGCGGAGTTCGTCTATCGCATCTTCGATAGCCAGCGCGAGCGCCGCTTCCTGCCGGGGCTGGCCAAGCTCGGGCTCGAAGGGCTCCCCCACGCGGTCGCCGCGGCCCAGTACCACTACCTCTCGAACAACATCGGGGGCGTGGCGGTGCAGTACATGCCGGAATCCGATCGCAAGGCCTGGATCCGCTACGTGCCGCCGCGCTGGGCATGGGCGGGCACCGCGCTGTGCGGCGTGCCGCCCGAGGTCTCCACCGCGATGCTGCGCGGCTGGCATGCCCGCAACGGCCTCGCCCTGGGCAATCCGCGCCTGGGGTTCGTGTGCACCAAACAGACCGCGGACGGGCAGTCGGCGCTCGAGGGCTACTACTACGAATACGACGAGCCACTGGAGCCGGAACGGCGGCTGCGCTTCGCGCGCTCCGAGGAGGGTCCGGACTTCGACCCGGCCCTGGCCCCGGTGCTCGCATCGTCCGACTGGCCGCCCGAGCGCGTGGCGAAGGCACGGCGCAACTACGCGATGGAGTACATCCGCACCGCGCTGCCGGTCGCCGTGGACCTGTACGGGCCGGCGGAAGCGGCCGCGCTTTTCAGGCTGTGCGCGCGCCAGGTCGGCATGCAGTTCCGCGCCGAGATCGCGCGGCTCCTCGGCACGCCGCGCGACGACTCGCCCGAATCATTCGCCGCGCTCGCGGTCGCGCTGGGTGAGGCGCAGGACGACCGCATGTCGGCCGGCACGGACGGCGGCATGACCACCATCGCGCAGTCGGGCTGGAAGCTCTTCGAGGAGGACGGCTCGGTCCATCCGGCGGTGGTGGACATCTGGCACGGACTCGCCGAGGGCATGCTGGTCGCGCACAACCGGCGCCTCGCGCTCGAGTGGGTCGAGCGCAGCCGTGCCGTCCCGTTCCGCTTCGAGTGGCGCCTCCGCCCGGTCGGCACCCCGCCCTTCTGACGAGCCGCGCCATGAGAATCCTCGAGATCCGCGAGAAGACGTTCCCGATCGGTTCCTCGATCCGCAATGCGTACATCGACTTCAGCAGGATGACGCTCAGCCTGGTCGCGGTGATCACCGATGTCGTGCGAGACGGCCGCCGCGTCGTCGGCTACGGCTTCAACTCGAACGGCCGCTACGGCCAGGGCCAGCTGATGCGCGAGCGCTTCATTCCCCGCGTACTGGAAGCCGACCCGTCGTCCCTGCTCGACGACGCGGGCACGAACCTCGACCCCCACCGCATATGGCAGGCGATGTTCACCAACGAGAAGCCCGGCGGCCACGGTGAACGCTCGGTCGCGATCGGCACGATCGACATGGCGGTGTGGGATGCCGTCGCGAAGATCGAGGGAAAGCCGCTCTACCAGCTGCTCGCGGAACGGTACGGTGACGGCAGGCCGAACCGCAGGGTATTCGTCTATGCCGCCGGCGGCTACTACTACCCCGGCCAGGATATCGCAAGGCTGAAGGACGAGATGCGCGGCTACATCGACCGCGGCTACACCGTCGTCAAGAAAAAGATCGGCGGGGCCTCGCTCGACGAGGACCTGCGCCGGATCGACGCCGTGCTGGACGTGCTCCAGGACGGGCAGAGGCTGTGCGTCGATGCGAACGGGCGCTTCGACCTCGACACCGCGATCGCGTATGCGAAGGCGATGTCGCGATACGACCTCTTCTGGTTCGAGGAGCCCGGCGACCCGCTCGACTATGCCCTGCAGGCCACGCTGGCGAACTACTATCGCAAGCCCATGGCCACCGGCGAGAACCTCTTCTCGATGCAGGATGCCCGCAACCTGCTCCGCTACGGCGGCCTGCGACCGGACCGGGACTGGCTCCAATTCGACTGCGCCCTCGGCTACGGCCTCGTGGAATACCTGCGCATCCTCGACATGCTGCGCGACCACGGGTGGTCGCCGGCACGCTGCATTCCCCATGGCGGCCACCAGATGTCGCTGAACATCGCCGCCGGCCTCGGGCTCGGCGGCAACGAGTCCTATCCGGACCTGTTCAAGCCCTTCGGCGGATTCCCGGATGGCGTGGAGGTGGTCGACGGCCATGTCACGCTGCCGGAGCTGCCGGGCATCGGGTTCGAGGGCAAGGCGGAACTCTACCGGCACATGCAGGCCCTGTCGTCCTGATGCGCCTTCTCCTCGCCTGCCTCGTGGCCGCCCTGCTCGCGGCCTGTACCACGGGGGGCCTGGTGGAGGATCGCCCGGATCCCGCAACGACCCGTGCGACGCTCGATCGCCTCCTGCCCGGGAAGCTGCCCGATCGCGACGGCTGGGCGCGCGACATCGAGCGCGCGTTCACGGCGCTTTCCCTGCCCGCCGATGTCGAGCATCTCTGCGCCGCTATCGCCGTCACCGAGCAGGAGTCTTCGTTCAGCGCGGATCCGGCGGTGCCCGGGCTGCCCAGGCTCGCGCGCGAGGAGCTCTTCAGGCGGGCGACGCGCATGCGCATTCCCGCCGTCGCGGTGCGGATGGCACTGCAGATCGAATCCTCCACCGGCAAGACCTTCGACGAGCGGCTCGCCGCCGTTCGTACCGAAAGGGAGCTGAGCGAGGTCTACGAGGACTTCATCTCGCTCGTCCCCCTGGGGCGCCGCATCCTCGCCGGCTGGAATCCCGTGCGCACCGGCGGGCCGATGCAGGTCTCGGTCGACTTCGCCGAGCGCCATGCGCGACAGCGGCCCTACCCCTACGACACGCGGGCCTCGATCCGCCAGGAAGTCTTCACCCGCCGCGGCGGCCTGTACTTCGGCATCGCCCACCTGCTCGACTATCCGGCCGACTATCCGGCCATGCGGTATCGCTTCGCCGACTTCAACGCCGGGCACTACGCGAGCCGCAATGCGGCCTTCCAGCGTGCGGTGGCGATCGCGTCGGGGCGCGACATCGCGATCGACGGGGACCTGCTGCGCCACGGCGCCGCCCCGGGCGATCCGCCGGGCGAGACCGAGTCCGCCGTGCTCAGCCTCGCCGATCGCCTCGGCATGGATCCCGCGCAGATCCGGCGCGAGCTCGCGCTCGGCGACACCGCGCGGTTCGACGACAGCCCGCTGCTCGCCGCGGTCTATCGCCTCGCCGAGCCGAGTCCCGCCAAGCGGCTGCCTCGCGCCGCCATTCCCCGGATCCGGCTGCACGGGCCGAAGATCCAGCGCGAACTGACCACGGAATGGTTCGCCAACCGTGTCGAGACGCGCTGGCGACGCTGCGTGGCGCGCGGCCGTGCGGACGATGCCGCCGGAACCCGACCGGGTCGCCACCTCCCCGCGACCGGCCGCTCCTGAGTGGCGGGCCGGCGCCGCCGTGCTCAGATGCGCCGCTCGCGTCCGGCCCAGTAACGGTCGCGCAGCGGCTTCTTGTAGAGCTTGCCCGTCGGCAGGCGCGGCAGCTCGTCGGTGAAGTCCACCGAGCGTGGGCACTTGATGCTGGCGAGATGCCGCCTGCAGAACGCGATCAGCTCGGCCTCGAGCTCGGGGCCCGCCGCCACGCCGGGCATCGGCTGCACGACCGCCTTGACCTCCTCGCCGAGATCGTCGTTCGGCACGCCGAAGACCGCGGCATCGGCGACGGACGGGTGCGTCACGAGGAGGTTCTCGCATTCCTGCGGATAGATGTTCACGCCGCCCGAGATGATCATGAAGGTGGCGCGATCGGTCAGGTAGAGGAAGCCGTCGTCGTCGACGTAGCCCACGTCGCCGACGGTGCTCATCGTCCCGTCCGGCGACCTCGCGTCGCGCGTGCGCTGCGGATCGTTGAAGTACTCGAATGGTGTGGCCGTCCTGAACCAGATCTCGCCCGGCGTGCCCCGTGGCACGGGCTGCATGTTCTCGTCGAGGATGTGCAGGTCGCCGAGCAGCACCCTGCCGACGGTGCCGCGATGCGCCAGCCACTCCTCGGTGTTGCAGGCGGTGAAGCCCAGGCCCTCCGTCGCGCCGTAGTACTCGTGGATGATCGGTCCCCACCACTCGATCATCTGCTCCTTCACCTGCACCGGGCACGGCGCCGCGGCATGGATCGCCACCTCCAGCGTCGATAGGTCGTAGCGCTCGCGATCCGCCTTCGGCAGCTTGAGCAGCCGGCTGAACATCGTCGGCACGAGCTGCGAATGCGTGACCCGGTACTTCTCGACGAGCGCCAGGTACTCGAGCGGGTCGAAGTGCTCCATGATCACCGAGGTGGCGCCGGCGCGGATCGCGAGGCCCACCGCCGCCTGCGGCGCGGAGTGGTAGAGCGGTGCCGGCGACAGGTACACCATGTCCTCGCGGTACTGCCACAGCTTTTCGAGGAAGACGTAGAGCGGCAGGGGTTCCGAGGGCGGGGTGTCGGGCAGCGGGCGCAGGATGCCCTTCGGTCGCCCGGTGGTGCCCGACGAATAGAGCATGGCCACGCCCAGGCGCTCGTCGTCGATGGGGGTCGACGGCATGTCGGCCACCGCATCGTCCAGCGGTACCATCGGCGTGTCGCCCGCCTCCCCGTCCACGATCAGGCACAGCTCGATCCGCGGGCATTGCGCAAGCGCCTGCCGCGCGACCTCGGCGCGCGCGCGCGAGGTGACCAGCACGCGCGATTCGCTGTTCTGGAGGATGTAGGCGAGCTCGTCGGGCTTCAGGTAGGAATTGACCGCGGTGTAGTAGAGGCCGGACCGATCGCCCGCGCTGCAACACTCGATGAAGCGCTCGTTGTTCTCCATGAAGATGGCGTAGTGGTCGAGCCGCTTCAGCCCCTGGCGACGCAGCAGGTGCGCGAGGCGATTGCTGCGCCGCTCGAGCTCGCCATAGGTGACGACCTTGCCGCTGCCCGCCATGATGAAGGCCGGTTTGTCGGGATTTGCCCGTGCCTGCCGGGATGGGTACATCGTCTCCTCCTGCCGGTTGTGTGTCGTGGGGTCCGGCCGGGCCCGAGCCGTGGCCCTAGCCGGGGACGCGCACCAGGGCAAGCTGCCTGGCCTGCGCCACCAGCTCGCCCGTGGAATCCCAGAGCATCCCGTCCTCGACCATGCGGCCATCGACCAGGTCGCGGGTGCGGAA
Organism: uncultured Burkholderiaceae bacterium; assembly: GCA_964509685.1. Lineage (GTDB taxonomy): Bacteria > Pseudomonadota > Gammaproteobacteria > Burkholderiales > Burkholderiaceae_E > JAMLIN01. The sequence goes on along the minus strand of CAZDYQ010000102.1, from coordinate 3,297 downwards.
CCGGCCCAGCAACCAGCCGGGCGCGGGCCGGCGACGCACGTGCACCGTCAGCTCCAGCGTGGGCACCCAGCCGACGACGCCCAGCAGCCCGAAGACGGCCGGCGGGAACGCGTCGGCGAACAGCACCGCCGCATGGCTGTCGGGCTCCCGGCCGTCGCGCAGGCGGATCCAGCCGGTGACCTGCGCCCGTCCCGCCTCGCCGGCGCGCGCCTCCTGCGGGTGCAGCCGTACCTCCACCCGGTCGAGGATCGGCAGCTCGATGCCCTGCTGGGCGCCGGAGCGACCGACGCAGGCCTCCGGGGGAGGGATCTCGGGCGCAGGCACCGTCAGCCGCGCCGGCCCGGGCTCGCCGAGCTTGCCGAGCGCGGCGAGCACCTCCAGCCGCGGCTTGCCTTCCTGGACCAGGGTGGCGCGCGCCGTGGTGAGGCTGCGGCCGCTGCGGATCACGGTCGCCTCGACCTCGCAGTCCACCCCCGCGCTGCCGGGCCGCAGGTAGTGCGCCGTGATGGACAGGGGGTCGGGATGCTGCGGCACGAGCCGCCCCATGGCGGACATCGCGAGCGACATCAGGTAGCCGCCGTTCGGATTGGCGCCTATGTTCCAGGCGGGATGGACACGGCCGGTCCAGCGGCCGTCCGGTCCGGGCTGCAGGCGGGTTTCCTCGTCGAACTGGTGGGTCATGCGCGACACGCGGGAATGAGCTTCGGGGGCGCCGAGCATAGCGCACGCCGCGATCAGGGCGCGCCCTGCGTTCATATGCCGGGCTCGCGCCGCCAGGTTTCATGATCTCCTCGGATCCACCCCCGGTTCCACGCGCTCAGGCATTGCGCGCCATCAGGCCGCCATCGACCGGGATCACGGCGCCGGTGATGTAGGACGCCGCAGGCAGGCAGAGGCTCACCGTCACATGGGCGACCTCGTCGGGGCGACCGTAGCGGCGCAGCGCGGTCCGTCGCTTCGCGAATATCGCCTTGTGTTCCGCGGGGATGCGGGCCGTCATCGGCGTGTCGATGGGTCCCGGGCAGATGCAGTTGACCGTGATGCCTTCCGGTCCGAGCTCGACGGCCATCGAGCGCGTGAAGCCGACGATGCCGGCCTTGGCCGCCGAATAGGCGCTATGGCCGGCGGTCGCGCCGAGCGCCTCGGTCGATGCGACCAGCACGACCCGTGCCGCATCGGACTTGCGCAGCCACGGCAGCGCGGCCCGCAGGAGCCGCGGCTGGGCGCCGAGCATCACCGCCAGCGCGCGCTCCCAGCGCTCCTCGTAGCCGTCGTCGTCGATGGGGTTGTGGATCGAGATGCCGGCATTGCTGACGAGAATGTCCAGGCCGCCCCAGTGCGCGGCCGCGGCGGCCACGCCCGCGCGGACCTGCCCCGGATCGGCGACATCGAACGGGAAGGCCTGCGCCCTGCCCCCGTTCGCGCGGATCGACCCGGCCACCGCCTCGAGCCGCTCGGCCTGGACGTCGGCGATCGCGACCCTCGCGCCCTCGTCGGCGAACACGCGCGCGGTGGCCTCCCCCATGCCGCCCGCGGCGCCGGTCACCAGCACCGCGCGGTCGAGCAACGAACGGCTGAGCTTCGCGGGCAATGTCATTGCCTGTCCCCTCCAAGGCTGCTCCTGCCGGAGCATAACCCGGCCGGTGCCGCTAGTCCGGATCCGGCGCGCGCCGCACCGCCCAGGCGAAAAGCAGCGCCCCGGCGACGAACATGGGAATGCACAGCAGCTGCCCCATGCTCAGCCCGAGTGCGAGCAGGCCGAGGAACGCATCGGGTTCACGGGCGAACTCGGCGAGGAAGCGCAGCACCGCATAGCCCATGAGGAAGAGCCCCGCCACGCTGCCGGCCGCGCGCGGCCGGCTCGAGTACCACCAGAGCAGCGCGAACAGCAGCAGCCCCTCGCCGGCGAACTGGTACAGCTGCGACGGATGGCGCCCGATCGCGTCGCCGGCCTGCGGGAAGACCATGGCCCACGGCACGTCGGTCGCCCGGCCCCAGAGCTCGCCGTTGATGAAGTTGCCTAGCCTTCCGGCCGCCAGGCCGAGGGGCACGAGCGGCGCCACGAAGTCGATCACGTTCCAGAAGGGCTTGGCCCGCCGCCGGCAGTACAGCCACACGGCCACGATCACCCCGAGGAGCCCGCCATGGAAGGCCATGCCGCCCTGCCACACCGCGAGGATCTCGAGCGGGTGCGCGAGGTAGTGCCCCGGCTTGTAGAAAAGGACATAGCCGAGCCGCCCGCCGATCACCACCCCCATCGCGCCCCAGAACAGGAGGTCTTCGAGCTCGGCCGGCGCGAGCCGGGCGCGGCCCGCATGCGCCGGGTCGCGCAGGCGCATCCGTCCCAGGAAGTAGAAGGCGGCGAAGGCGACGAGGTACATCAGGCCGTACCAGCGCACGGCGAGCGGGCCGACCTGGAAGGCGACCGGGTCGAATTGCGGGTGGACGAGCATCGGGCCCCTGTGCTGGCGCCGGCACCATGCCGGCGAGAGCCGCCAGTCTACCCTCGCCTTCCACCCCTTCGATTCGTGATTCGTACAGATCGCTCGCGGAATTTCCCCGCGGCATCGATGGGGCGTAGGATCGGGTCGTCCGGCCGGGGCCTGCCCCGGGCAGGCCGGGACCCGAAGAGGAGGACGCACCCATGACCCGCAAGCTGCGCTCGGCCAACATCACGGAAGGCGTCGCCCGCGCGCCCAACCGGTCGATGTACTACGCGATGGGGTACGAGAAGAGCGATTTCTCCCGTCCCATGATCGGCATCGCCAATGGCCACAGCACCATCACGCCATGCAACTCCGGCCTCCAGGCGCTGGCCGATGCCGCCGTGGCCGCGGTGCGGGAAGCCGGCGGCAATCCGCAGGTCTTCGGCACGCCCACCATCTCGGACGGCATGTCGATGGGCACCGAAGGGATGAAGTACTCGCTCGTCAGCCGCAAGGTGATCGCCGACTGCATCGAGACCTCGGTGCAGGGCCAGTGGATGGACGGCGTGCTCGTGATCGGCGGCTGCGACAAGAACATGCCCGGAGGCATGATGGGCATCCTTCGCTGCAATGTCCCGGCCGTCTACGTGTACGGCGGCACCATCAAGCCGGGCCGGTGGAAGGGCAAAGACCTGAACATCGTCTCGGTCTTCGAGGCCGTGGGCGAGTTCTCCCGCGGCCGCATGAACCAGGAGGACTTCGAGGGCATCGAGCGCAACGCGATCCCCGGGACCGGCTCGTGCGGCGGCATGTACACCGCCAATACCATGAGCTCCTCGTTCGAGGCGCTCGGCATGAGCCTGCTCGGTTC
>CAZDYQ010000101.1:0-10278 GCA_964509685.1 uncultured Burkholderiaceae bacterium | reverse complement strand
TGTCGAAGAAGGTCTCGCAGAAGGGCGACTTGCCGGAGATGAGCACGATGGGGCGGGTGGACACGCCCGGGCTCTCCATGTCGAAGAGCAGGAAGCTGATCCCGGTGTGCTTCTTCGCGCCGGTGTCGGTGCGCACGAGGCAGAAGATCCAGTCCGCATGGTTGGCGTAGGACGTCCAGATCTTCTGGCCGTTGACGATGAAGTGGTCGCCGGCATCCTCCGCGCGCGTGCTGAGCGAGGCGAGGTCGGAGCCCGAGTTGGGCTCGGAGTAACCCTGGCACCAGCGGATCTCGCCGCGGACGATCTTCGGCAGGTGCTCGCGCTTCTGCTCCTCGGTGCCGTATTTCAGCAGCGCGGGCCCGAGCATCCAGATACCGAAGGAATCCAGCGGGCTGCGGCAGCCGAGGGCGCGCATCTCGGAGGCGAGGATGCTCGCTTCCGCCGCGGACAGCCCGCCGCCGCCGTACTCGCGCGGCCAGGTGGGGGCCGTCCAGCCACGCTCGGCCATGCGCTCGAGCCAGAGGCGCTGCGCCTCGGACTTGAACGTCCACTTCCGGCCGCCCCAGCAGCGGTCGGAGTCGTCCTTGATGGGCTGTCGCATCTCGGGCGGACAGTTGGCTTCGAGCCATGCGCGCGTCTCGCGCCGGAAATCTGCGAGCGAAGTCATTTTTGCTTGTCTCCGGGATGCATTAGGATGTTTGACCTTCACGAAAATACCAGATCACACAGGGGTAAACATGCGGATCGATTTCCAGGGCCGGGTTGCCATCGTGACGGGCGCCGGCGGGGGCCTGGGCCGCGAGCATGCGCTTGCGCTGGCCGCTCGCGGGGCCAAGGTGGTTGTGAACGATTTCGGTGGTGCCACCGACGGCACGGGCGGCTCGAGCGAACGCGCCGAGGCGGTGGCGCGCGAAATCCGCGAGGCGGGCGGCGAGGCGATCGCCAACGGGGCCTCGGTGACGGACGTCGCCGCCGTGGAGGCGATGGTCGCCCAGGCGATGGACACCTGGGGCCGCGTGGACATCCTGGTGAACAACGCCGGCATCCTGCGCGACAAGACGTTCGCCAAGATGAGCCTGGAGGACTTCCGCTACGTGGTGGACGTGCACCTGATGGGCTCGGTGAACTGCACCAAGGCGGTCTGGGAGATCATGCGCGAGGCGAAGTACGGTCGCATCGTGATGACGACGTCCTCGACCGGCCTGTACGGCAACTTCGGCCAGACCAACTACGGCGCGGCCAAGCTCGCCCTGGTGGGCTTCATGCAGACGCTCGGCCTGGAAGGCGAGAAGTACAACATCCGGGTGAACGCCCTGGCGCCCACCGCCGCCACCCGCATGACGGAAGGCCTGCTGCCGCCCGAGGCCGAGAAGTCGCTCGCGCCCGCGGCGGTGTCGCCCGGCGTGGTGGCGCTGGTGGCGGAGGACGCGCCCAACCGGATGATCCTGTGCGCCGGCGCCGGCTCGTTCGAGGCCGCGCACATCACGCTGACCCGCGGCGTGTACATCGGCACCGGCGACGATGCGGCCGAGCAGATCCTGGCGCGCCTGGACGAGATCCGCGACCGCGAGGGCGAGACGGTGCCGGTGAACGGCAACGGCCAGAACGCGGTGCAGATGGCGAACCTGCAGGCGGCGCTCGGGCGCTAGGGTCGCCCGGCGCATGACCGCACCGGAGATCGCGCCGCCGCTCGCCGCGCTGGGCGGCACCACGCCGCCGGCGCCGGCCTGGTTCCACGAGATGCTCGCGCTCGCGCCCGAGCGGCGGTTCCACGAGGTGGACGGCGCGCGTATCGAGACGCTCGTGTGGGGCGAGCGCGGCCGCCCCGGGCTGCTGTTCCTGCACGGCAACGCGGCGCATGCCGACTGGTGGTCGTTCATCGCCCCGTTCTTCCTGCCGCAGCACCGGGTGGTGGCCTTGTCGTGGTCGGGCATGGGTTCGTCCGATTGGCGCGAGGAGTACTCGCTCGATGGCTTCGTCGCCGAGGCCCTCATGATCGCCGAGCTGGAGGGACTTTTTGCATCCCGCTCTCGGCCTGTCGTCGTAGGCCATTCGTTCGGGGGGGTGCCCACGGCAGCGATCGCGGGCCGCTGCGGCGAGCGCATCGGGGCGGCCGTGCTGGTCGATTCCCCGCTGATGTCGCGCGAGCAGCGCGAGGAGCGCCGCCGTCGCCGCGGCGGGCCCGCGCGCAGCGAGGACAGGACGGTGCGCCCCCACCGGATCTATCCCGACGTGCCGAGCGCGCTCGCGCGCTACCGCTTCCTCCCCCCACAACACTGCGAGAACCTCTACGCCGTGGACTACATCGCGCGTCGCTCGCTGCGCGAGGTGACGCAGCCCGCGCCGGGCGTGACCTGGCGCTTCGATCCGTCCCTCTGGGCGAAGTATCGCCACGGCGACCCGACCGTCGGCCTCGACACCGCGCGCTGCCCCGTCGCCATCATCTGGGGCAGCGAGTCGAAGCTGGTGGACGAGGGCGTGATCGCATGGCAGCGCTCGAAGGCGCCGCCGGGCACGCCCAGCATCGAGATCCCCGAAGCCGGCCATCACCTGATGCTCGACCAGCCGATCGCCTTCGTCACCGCGCTGCGCGCGCTGCTCGCGGGCTGGCCGGCCGGCCGGGAAACGGGCTAGGCTTCGTGCCCGAGGCAATTTCCCCATCCGGAGCAAGCCAAATGGCGGCATCGAATCCCACGATCGAGAAACTGCGTCGCTTCGGCCAGGCGGCCATCGACACGGTCCTGCCCGACCGGGCGCGCGCCACCTGCATCGAGGACCTGCGCATCATGGCGAAGCGCCGGGTGCCGCGAATGTTCTACGACTACGCGGACACCGGCTCCTGGACCGAGAGCACGTACCGCGCGAACGAGGCGGACTTCCAGAAGATCCTGTTCCGCCAGCGCGTGGCGGTGGACCTCTCCAGCCGCAGCACCCGCTCGACCATGGTCGGCCAGGAGGTGGCCATGCCGGTCGCGCTCGCGCCGACCGGCCTGACCGGCATGCAGTACGCCGACGGCGAGATCCTCGCCGCGCGCGCCGCCGAGGCCTTCGGCGTGCCGTTCACGCTCTCGACCATGAGCATCTGCTCGATCGAGGACATCGCCGAGCACACCACGCGGCCGTTCTGGTTCCAGCTCTACGTGATGCGCGACCGCGACTTCGCCGGCCGCCTGATCGACCGCGCCAAGGCCGCCGGCTGCTCGGCGCTCGTCCTCACGCTCGACCTGCAGATCCTTGGCCAGCGGCACAAGGACATCAAGAACGGGCTGTCGGCGCCACCGCGGCCCACGCTGCTCAACCTGCTCGACATCGCGCTGCGGCCGCGCTGGGCGCTGGCGATGCTCGGCACCCATCGTCGCCAGTTCGGCAACATCGTCGGCCACGTTGCCGGCGTGCACGACATGGCCTCGCTCGGCGCCTGGACGCAGAACCAGTTCGACCCGTCCCTGTCGTGGGCCGACGTGGACTGGATCCGCGACCGGTGGGGCGGCAAGCTGATCCTCAAGGGCATCCTCGATCCGGAGGATGCCAGGCTCGCGGTGCGCACCGGCGCGGACGCGATCGTCGTGTCCAACCACGGCGGTCGCCAGCTCGACGGCGCGCCCTCGTCGATCGCGGCGCTGCCGCGCATCGTCGATGCGGTCGGCGGCGACATCGAGATCCACATGGACGGCGGGATCCGCGGCGGCCAGGACGTGGTGCGCGCGCTCGCGCTGGGCGCGAAGGGCACCTACATCGGGCGGCCCTTCCTCTACGGGCTTGGCGCGCGGGGCGAGCGCGGGGTGACCGAGTGCCTCTCGATCATCCGCAACGAGCTCGACCTCACGATGGCCTTCTGCGGCATCACCGACGTGAACCAGATCACCTCGGACATCCTCTGGAAGGACGGCTGACGACATGCTCGCGAGCGCCTACGACGGCGTCGTCTTCGACTGCGACGGGGTGCTCGTCGACAGCGAACCCATCACCAACCGCCTGCTCGCGACCATGGTCGGCGAGCTGGGCGTGCCGATCAGCGTCGAGACGGCGCACCGCATGTTCGTCGGCCGGTCCTTCGCCGACGACATGGTCGAGATCGAGAAGCTGATCGGCCGTCCCCTGCCGCAAGGTTGGGCGGAACAGTACATCGAGCGACGCAACGAGGTGCTCGCGAAGGAGATCGAGGCGGTGGCGGGCGTCGATGCGGTGCTCGCGCGCCTCGTGTACCGGAAGGTGCCGATCGCGGTGGCCTCGGGCGCCGAGCGCGACAAGATGAGGATCACCCTCGGCGCCACGCGGCTCGATCGGCATTTCGGCGGGCGCGTCTTCGGCGCGGACCAGGTGACGCATGCCAAGCCCGCGCCGGACGTGTACCTGCTCGCGATGCGCGAGACCGGGCTCGATCCCTCGCGCACCATCGTCATCGAGGACACGCCGACGGGCACCCGCGCGGGCGTCGCCGCAGGCGCGACGGTGCTGGGCTTCTGCGAGCGCAACGACCCGCGCGGCCTGCTGGACGCGGGCGCGGTCGCGGTGTTCGCCGCGATGTCGGAGCTGCCGAGGCTGCTCGGGGTGCACTAGGCCGGCAGGCCCGGCCCTGCGCCGAGCGCCGCCGCCCTGCCGGGCCAGGCGGCGAGCAGGCCCGGGACCTCGCGCGCGGGCAGCGGCCGCGCAGTGAAGTAGCCCTGGATCATGTCGCATCCCTGCTCGCGCAGGGCATGCACCTGGCTCTGGTCCTCGACCCCCTCGGCGACCGTCTCGATCGCCAGCGCCCGGGCGAGCGCCACGATCGTGTTGACGATCGCGCGGGTGTCCTCGCGCGTGCAGAGCTCGCGCACGAAGGCGCGGTCGATCTTGAGCGTGTCGAAGGGGAACCGGCGCACGTAGGCGAGCGAGGAGTAGCCCGTGCCGAAATCGTCGAGGGCGATGCGCACGCCCAGCGCCTTGATCCGGCGCAGCGCCGCGATCGCCGTGGCGCCCTCGCTCACGAAGACCGTCTCGGTGATCTCCAGCTCGAGACGCTCGGGCGGCAGGCCGCTCTCGGCCAGCGCCGTCTCCACGCTGTTGGCGATCGAGCCGCTCATCGCCTGCTTCGGCGAGACGTTCACGGCGATGTGGACGGAATCGGGCCAGCGGGCGGCCTCGGCGCAGGCCTCGCGCAGCACCCATTCGCCGAGCCGGTCGATCAGTCCCGACTCCTCGGCGATCGGCACGAACTCCGACGGGGCGATCGTGCCGAGCTGCGGATGGCGCCACCGCAGCAGCGCCTCGAATCGGACGATGCGCCAGTCCGCGAGGCCCACCTGCGCCTGGTAGTGCAGGGCCAGTTCGCTGCGCGCGATCGCGTGGCGCAGGGCCTGCTCGATCATGTGACGGCGCCGGTTGATCGAGCCCATCTGGGCCTCGTAGAGCTGCCAGGTGCCCTTGCCGGCGGCCTTGGCCGCGTAGAGCGCGAGGTCGGCGGCGACCATGAGCTGCTCGGCGCCGGCGGTCCGCTCGGGGTGGCTCGCCACCGGGGCAATGCCGATGCTCACGCCGATGGGCGCGGTCACCTGGCCGATCACGATCGGTTCGCTCAGCGCCTGCAGGATCCGGTTGGCGATCGCGCAGGCGTCGGCCTCGATCATGCAGTGGCGCAGCAGCACTGCGAACTCGTCGCCGCCGATGCGCGCCACGAGGTCTTCCTCGCGCACCGCGCGGCGCAGCCGCGAGCCGACCTCGCGCAGCAGCGCGTCGCCGAAGGCATGGCCGAGCGAGTCGTTGATCGACTTGAAGCCGTCGAGATCCAGGCACAGGACCGCGCACTGGTCGCGCTCCCCGGGGTCGTGCAGCGATTCCTCGAGCAGCGCCATGAAGCGCGCGCGGTTCGCGAGGCCCGTGAGGGAATCGTGGTGCGCCATGCGCAGCAGGCGCCGATGCGCATTGCGCGCCTCGGTGATGTCGGAGATCACGCCGCGCCAGCCCGCCGGCTGGCCGTCGGCATCGACCAGGGGCTTGGCGGTGATCGACCACCAGCGCCCGCCGTCGATGCCCGGCAGGCGGACCGTCACGTCACGAAACGGCTCGGAGGAGGAGAAGAGCTGGTACAGGCGCTCGGGGCTCGCCACGTCGTCGCCGCCCTCCGGCGGGGCGCCCAGGGCGAGCCAGTCCACGAAGCGCCGGTCGCCGACGCGGGACTCGGCCACGCCGAGCGCATCGACGAGCCGCCGGGAAGGCCGGAGCAGGTGGCCGTGCGGGCCGGTCTCCCAGAGCAGGTCGCTCGCGTGCTCCTCGAAGTCGCGCAGCAGCAGGCCGATCACCTGGCGCTGGCGCTCGGTGCGCAGCTCCGCCCCTACCCGGCTCACGAAGCTGCGCGCCATGAAATGCACGCCCACCATCAGGACGGCGGTGTAGTTGAGCAGCAGGATGCCGAGGACCGTTCCGTAGGGATTGGCCGACATGATCAGCCCGATCGCGGCGGCCGAGCCGAGGATCGCGACGTAGCTGTAGGCGGCCGCCGGCATCACCGCGAGGATGAAGGCGCCGCCGCAGAGCATGCCCGCGATCACCGCGGCCACGAAGGCCTGCTGGTAGGGGCTGGAGTCGGTCAGCCCCGCGATCGCCACCACCGACCAGATCAGCGCCAGCAGCGCGGACTGGCCCGCGGCCGTCTCGAGGATCTCGGGCGGGGCGGTCGACTGGTAGCTGTCGCGATTGGCCTGCCAGTTGCGCAGGGTCACGATCAGGAAGACGAGCGTCACCGCGAACCAGCCGTACCGTGCCCAGCCCGGCATCCGGTCGGCGAGGATATAGACGAGCACCGCGGCGTTGAGCACGCTCGAGATCGCGGCGAACGGCGCGGCGGTGACGATGGCCTGGAGCTGGCGGGCGCGGATGCGCCCCGCGTCGGGATCGTTGCGGTCGCGAACGAGGAGGTAATCGACCGCGTCCCGCAACCGCTCCATCCTGCCCCGGCGGCCCAGCGCCTGGCGACGTTCCCTCAGGACGGCGGTCATGCGCGCGATAATGCCCGGCAGGCCGCGCGGCGCGGGGCGCCTTCGGCGGGCACGGGACCTGGACGACGGTGGGAGCGCTTGCCTGGCGGTCCGGGACTGGGAATCGAAGAATCAGGAGACATGCATGGACGTTCTCGAACAGTTGCGCCAGCGGCTGGCGCCTTTCCTTCCCGGCCTGCTCGGCATCGAGATCACCGAGGCGGGCCCCGATCGGGTGCGGGCGACCCTGAAGGTGCGCAGGGAAATCTGCACGGTCGGCGACACCCTCCACGGCGGCGCCCTCATGGCCTTTGCCGACACCGTCGGCGCCGTCGCCACCTTCATCAACCTCCCCGAGGGCGCGCGCACCACCACGCTCGAGTCGAAGACCAACTTCCTGCGGGCGGCCCCCGTCGGCACGGTGGTGACGGCCGAGGCGACTCCCTTTCACAAGGGGCGGACCACGATGGTCTGGCAGACGAAGATCACCGACGAAGATGGTCGACTCTGCGGTGTGGTTACCCAGACACAGATGGTGCTGCCAGCATGAACCGCACCCGGCAGTCCTTGCCGGGACGTCCGCCGGGTCCCTCGGCCGAAAAAAAACCCGCGGGATGAGCCGCGGGTTTCAATCCACCATTTTGGAGGAGGTGGAGGAGACATCTGTAAGGCTACACGAACTTCTGGTGCGTTGCAATAAGTTCGTGTTGCCGAAATGCAAGCAATTGCAACAGCCGAGGGCTTACGCCTGCCACTCGGCGCGGTCGCGCGCCACACGGATCTCGGCGGCGAGCCGGTGATCCTGGCGGGCCAGCGCCATCAGGGCGGCTTCCTCGCGGCTGCGCAGGAAAGCTTCCCAAGCCCTACGAAACAGGGACTTGCTGGGCGCAGCGGAGGCGCCGGTGGCCTTCGCCGCGGTGTTGCGGGGCTTCTCGACGCCACGTCCCATGGCATCGAGCGATCCTTGAGAGGGATAGGTCGTCGTGGTCATTGTGAGCTCCTTGGTCGCGGATTGTGCAACGCAGCTATTGCATTGCACCGTGCCTGTATTATCGGGGTTTACCCGTATTATTCAAATTGATATTTCTTATCCACATCATTCACGGAAGTGATGATGGTGAACTTCCGCACATTCGACCTGAACCTCCTGCGCGTGTTCGATGCGGTGATGCGCGAGGGCAACCTCACCCGGGCGGCGAGCCAGCTCGCGATCACCCAGCCGGCGGCGAGCAACGCCCTGCGCCGCCTGCGCGACGCGCTCGATGACGAGCTTTTCGTCCGCGCGGCCCACGGCCTGGAGCCCACGCCCTACGCCCGGGCGATCTGGCCGGCCGTCGGTGGGGCGCTGGACCAGCTGCGCAGCGCCCTGGCGCCGCCGGAGTTCGACCCGGCGACGGCCGTTCGCAACTTCGTGATCGCGATGGCCGACGCCACCGCGACCCTGCTGATGCCGCCGCTCGTGCGGCGGATCGAGCGCGAGGCGCCGGGGATCTCGCTGCGCGTGCTGCCGCTCACCACGCGCGATCCGCGCCACGCGCTGGAGACCACCGACATCGACCTCGCGGTGGGTTTCTTTCCCCAGGCGATCCGCGCCGTCACCCTGCACGCGATGGAGCAGGACAGCCCCGGGCCCTTCGGCCTGCAGCGCGTGTACACGAGCGACTATGTCTGCGTGATGAGGCCGGACCACCCGCTTTCCAAGGTGCCGCTCACGCTCGATGCCTTCTGCGCGGCGAACCACCTGCTGGTGAGCTTCTCGGGCCGGCCATTCGGCTTCGTGGACGAGGCGCTGGCCGCGCTCGGGCGCAGCCGGCGCGTCGTCGCGACGGTCAACCAGTTCTTCGTGGCCGGGCAGGTGGTGGAGAACTCCGACCTGCTCACGGTGCTGCCCGAGCACTTCCTCGCATCGACGGGGCTGGGCGACGTGCTCGCGGTGCGGCGGCTTCCGCTCGCCACGCCGCCGGTGCACATCGACATGCTCTGGGCCACCTCGGCCGCGGCCCGGCCGGGTCACAAGTGGTTGCGCGAGGCCTTGCTCGAGGCCGCCCGCGAGGGATTCGCGGTCAACGGGCCGGCACGGACGGTGGACGACAGGACGCCAGACATGTTTTCGGGGGCGGGCGGCGGCCCCGCGGACAAGCCGTCCGACTAGCGCCCGCAAGGCGTCGAGCCCGGGTCGGGATCAGGGTGCGAGCCTGCGGGCCATGCCGGCGCCCCCGGGCATGCGCTCGGCGAGCTGTGCGAGCAGGAAGCGCAGCCCCGGCAGGAGCCAGCCGCGCGCCAGCACCGTTCCCGCCGGCATGGCAATCGCGCCGACGGCGATGTCCACTGCCAGCCAGGCGGCCGGCGCGTCGAACAGGCGCCGGGCCACTATGTCGCCCGACAGCACGAGGAGCGCGGTCATCGACGCGACCATCGCTCCACCGCGCAACGCGCGCGCGGCCTCCCCCGCCGGAAGCCGGAGCGCGCGCATCGCCGCCTGGCTCATCAGGATGGCCCGGAGGACCAGCAGGGCGGCGAGTCCCCATCCGATCGCGGGCAGCGGCGCGACGGAGGCAAGCAGCAGGCACAGCATCGCCCAGGCGAGGGAGACCGGAAGCTGCACGCGCAGCTCGCGGCCGATCTCCCCCGAGTTCCAGAGCAGCGGGGTGACGAGCCCCGTGGCCACCAGCGCCGGCATGGCGAGCGCCAGCGGCGTGAGGAGCGCGGCGGCGCCTTCCCATCGTGGGCCGTAGAGCGCGAGGACCACGGTATCCGACACGAGGGCTACGGTCAGGAACGGCGGTGCCGCGAAGAGCATGGCCGCGCCCAGCATGGTGGCCAGCGCCGAGCGCAGCCGCGCGTGATCGTCCTGGACGGCGGCGCCCGCCGAATAGAGGACCTGCTGCACCGTGCCGAGCATGGTCAGGGCGGGGCTGTTCGCGAAGGCGTGCATCTGGGCATACAGGCCGGCCGCGGACACCGAGTGGAACTTGCCCACGATGAGCCGGTCGATTCCGGACATGGCCCAGTTGACGAGGTTGGTCGCGAGCGCCGTTGCCCCGAACCGCATGGAGCCCGGCGCCTGCGCGTGCCAGAAGAGCGGTCGCAGCGGATGGGGCGCCTTCCAGTAGGCGAGCGCGAGCAGGAGCGCCGCATGGACGAGGTAGGCGGCGACGAGGGCATCCACCCGCCAACCGGCGAGCGCGAGCGGCAGCCCGACGCCGAGGTAGCCCACCGCATAGGCGGTCGCACCGGCGAGCTGCAGCCACTTGAAGTCCATCCGCCGGCGCAGCAGCATGGTCGGGGTCGCGGCGAGCGCGCCGAGGAGGATGCCCGGGGCGAG
>CAZDYQ010000100.1:0-10588 GCA_964509685.1 uncultured Burkholderiaceae bacterium | reverse complement strand
GTCTCGAAGCCGCGATGCGGATGGACCCCGACGCCCCGCGGCCGTGAGGCCGGCTCGAAGCGCGTCGGCGCCGCATGGTCGAGCAGGAGGAAGGGCGAGAGCTCGCGCCCGAGGCCGTCGTAGCCGAAGAGCGAACGGACCGGAAAGCCGTCGCCGACCCAGTGTGCGCCGGGCGCGCTGTGTACCCCGAGGATCCTTTTCAAGACGCTTCTCCTGGTGCCGGGCCACGGTGGATGCGCGCGCCCGTCATGCATAGATGAGGACGGCCGCCGTGTTTTCCAGTCCGCCGCGGAATTGGGCTATGGTCGGGCGAGCTTCGCGAGGAATGCCGCATGACGACCCAGTTGCTGCTCATCGATCCCCAGAACGACTTCTGCGATTTCGGCCCGCCCGCCGAGGGCGAGAGCCGTCCGATGCCGGCGCTGCCCGTGCCGGGCGCCGTGGCCGACCTGGAGCGGGTGACGGCGCTGATCGAGCGTCGGGGCGGGGCGATCGACTCGATCGTGGTGACGCTCGACTCCCATCCGCTCGTCGGCATCGAGCGGCCCCTGTTCTGGGAGACGGGCGACGGCGGCGAGGTGGCGCCCTTCACCGTCATCTCGGCCGACGACCTGCGCGCCGGGCGCTACCGCCCGGCGGTCACCCAGCTGCAGGGCGACGACCGGGTGCCCGGCGTGCTCGCCGCCCTCGAGGCGCAGGGCAAGCCGGGGATCATGGTCTGGCCGGCCCACTGCGTTGTCGGCTCCTGGGGCCACCAGGTGTTCGCCCCGCTCGCCGCCGCGATCGAGCGATGGACCACGCAGCATCGCCGCCTGGTCCACTACATCCACAAGGGAAGCCATCCGCTCACCGAGCATTTCGGGGCCTTCGAGGCCGAGGTGGTCCTGCCCGACGCGCCCGAGACCGGCTTCAACCACGGGCTCGCTCGCCGGCTGGCGCGCGCGGGCACGCTGCTGGTGGCGGGCGAGGCGGCAAGCCACTGCGTGGCCGCAAGCCTGCGCCAGTTGCTCGGGGTGTTCCCCCAGCTCGCATCGCGCATCGTGCTGCTCACCGACTGCATGAGTCCCGTCGCCGGCTTCGAGGCGGAGGCCGAGGCCCTGTTTGCCGAGATGGCGCTGCAGGGCGTGCGCCAGATGACTGCGGCACAGTGGTGCGAACAGGGGTAGCGCCAGGGCGGGCCGTCGTGGGCCACGGCCCGGCCGCCGCTCACCACTTCTCGCCGTAAGGCCGGATCTCGAGTTCGAAGGTCCAGGCGTCGCGCGGCTGCTGGTGCAGCATCCAGTAGGTGTCGGCGACGGACTCCGGGCGCATCAGCACGTCGGGGGCGAGGTTCGCCACGGCCTCCTCGCCATCCCTTGCCCGGATGCGCTCGCGCACCCAGGCGGTATCGACGCCCGCATCGATGACGAGGTGCGCCACATGGATCCCCCTCGGCCCGAGCTCGCGCGCACACGACTGCGCCAGCGCCCGCAGGCCGAACTTCGCGCTGGCGAAGGCGGCGTAGCCCACGCCCCCGCGCAGGCCGGCCGTCGCGCCGGTGAAGAAGATCGAGCCGCGTCCGCGCGGCAGCATGTGGCGCGCGGCCTCCCGCCCGGCAAGGAAGCCGGCGAAGCACGCCATCTCCCAGACCTTGCGGAACACCCGCGAGGTGGTCTCGAGGATGGGAAAGTTGACGTTCGCGCCGATGTTGAAGATGCATACCTCGAGGGGCGCCGCGGCCTCGGCCTCGCCGAGGAAGGCGGTGATGTCGTCCTCGTCGCGCGCGTCGAGCGACCGGCCGAACACACGGCCGCCGGCGGCCTTGATCTCCGACTTGAGCGGCTCCAGCTTCTCGCCCTGGCGGCGGCCGACGAAGACGATGTAGCCCTCGGCGGCGAAGCGGCGCGCGATGGCCGCGCCGATGTAGTCGCCGGCGCCGATCACGGCGACGGTGGCATTGCGCGGCGCGGGCGCGCCCGCGGAAACGGAAGGGGTGCTCATGCCTTTCCTCGGGACGTGGCCAGCGCGGCCTCGACCGGGGCGGACAGCCGCAACGGGATCCTCAGGTAGCGTACCCCGCCGGGGCCGGGCGCGGGCAGCCGGCCGGCGCGGATGTTCACCTGGATAGAAGGCAGCAGCAGGGCCGGGGCGGGAAGGCGGGCGTCGCGGGCCTCGCGCATCGCGACGAACTCGTCCTCGCCGATCCCGTCGCGCACGTGCACGTTGCTCCGGCGCTGTTCCGCCACGGTGGTCTCCCAGGCCCAGGCGTCCCGTCCCGGCGCCTTGTAGTCGTGGCACATGAAGAGCCGCGTCCCGGGAGGCAGGTCGAGCAGGCGACGGATCGATCGATAGAGACGACGTGCGTCACCCCCCGGGAAGTCGGTGCGCGCGGTACCGTAGTCCGGCATGAACAGCGTGTCCCCGACGAAGACGGCATCGCCGATCCGGTACGACACGCACGCCGGCGTGTGGCCCGGCGTGTGCATCACCTCGATCGACAGGCCGCCGAGGGGCAGCGTCTCGCCGTCGCGCAGGAGCCGGTCGAAGTCGCCGGCGTCCGCGACGCTGTCGTCGAGGCCGAAGACCGGGCCGAAGTTCGCCTGGACCAGGGGCGTGTGCTCGCCGATCGCCACCGGGGCGCCCGTGCGTGCCTTCAGGTAGCTGGCTGCGCTCAGGTGGTCGGCATGGACATGCGTCTCCAGCAGCCACTCGATGGACAGGCCGTCCCGCGCGGCCGCCGCCAGGATCCGGTCGGCCGAGTCGGTGCCCACCGTGCCGCTCGCATGGTCGTAGTCGAGCACGGGGTCGATCACCGCCGCCTTGCCGCTGCCCGGATCGGAGACCAGGTAGCTCGCGGTGTGGGTCGCCTCGTCGAAAAAGGCCTCGATCCTCGCCTGCGATGTCATCGTCTTTCCTCCCCGGATAGGCGCGCCACGGGCGCGCCCTTCGACCGTCGGCGGCTCGAGGACGTCCGACCGGGCTCAGCCGCCCGGCGGTCGGACGCGGTCGGGTCGGCCGGACCAGTCCCACGCGACCGTTTCGCGCGAGATGCCGAGCAGCATGCCGTGCAGGCTGCGCGGATGGACCCAGCAGCCGTCGCGCTCCTCCTCGATCGGACCGCCGCGCGGCGTGAGCGTCGCGCCCGCTTCGAGCAGCCGCGCCTTGAGCGCATCGAAGTCGTGCGTCTCGATGTAGCACATGTAGAACGAGTCGCCACCGCGGCGCTCGACGAAGCGGCGCATCGCGCCCGGCCGGTCGGCAAAGGTCTGCGAGAGCTCGATGCGGTCCAGCCGGTCGGGGTCGAAGAGCGTGAGCGTGCCCTCGTAGCCGAAGCGGCTGCTGCCGATCGGCGAGAAGTGCCGCTCGTCCAGGTCGAACAGCTCGACATACCGGGCCGCCGCCTTGCGCCAGTCCGAGTCGAGGCTGTTGGTCGCTTCGTAGAAGAAGCTGACGGGCCCGACGCGCGGACGCTGCGCCGAGGGCGAGATCGCCATGGGCAGGCCGAAGGTCGTGGTGCCGGGCACATGCAGGCGGTCGCCTTCGCGGGCATAGGCGGCGCCGAGCCGGTCGAGCCGGTCGGCGAGCGCATCGATGGATGGCGTGCTGTAGCCGGCCGCGAACAGCCCCTCGCCCCAGCGTTCGAGGTGATCGCGCACCGGGCCCGCGTCGCGCGGCTCGTACAGTTCGAGCTCGCTCTCGCCGATGGCCATGACCGTGCAGTCCGCCGCCAGCCGGTCGCTCGTCGCCTCGCGAACGGGTTCGGCCCCCAGCAGCCGCGCGAAGGTCTCGCTCGCGCGCTCCCGGGAACGCACCGCCATCAGCATCCGGTCAACCCTGTCGAGCATTCCTGTCTCCCCTGTCACTCCCCGTTCCGGGTGTCGTCCGATTGTAGGGCCGGATCAGCCGATTGCGTCGCCGAGCAGCACCGCCAGCCCGATGACGGCGAAGACGACCGCGGCCACGCCGTGCACGAGGCGCACCGGCAGGCGCTCCGGGAGGCCGTTGCCCACCAGGACCGCGGGCATGTTCGCGATCATCATCCCGGCGGTGGTCCCGAGCACGACGGGCGTGAATTCGCCGAAGTTGGCCGCGAGCGCGACGGTCGCGACCTGCGTCTTGTCGCCCATCTCGGCAAGGAAGAAGGCAACCACGGTCGTCCCGAAGACACCGAGCCGGCCGCCGCCGCGGTCCGCCTCGCCGGCCTCGACCTCGTCGGGGACAAGCATCCATGCCGCCATCGCGAGGAAGGACAGGCCGAGACCCCAGCGCAGCACGGCCGGGCTGGCGAGCGTCTCGAGCCAGGCGCCGAGCCCGCTCGCGGCGGCATGGTTGGCGAGCGTGGCCACCAGGATGCCCGCGATGATCGGCCAGGGGCGGCGGAAACGGGCTGCGAGGATGAGCGAGAGCAGCTGCGTCTTGTCGCCGATCTCGGCCAGGGCGACGAGGCCCGTGGAGGTCAGGAAGGATTCCATGGAGCGCTGGCGTACGGGGGTCCGGCGGACGGTGACCGGGACGACGCGCCGCCCGCTGGACCCCGTGGGGCGCGGCGCATCGTCCGTGGTCTCGTCAATTGGCCGCTGTCGCGGCCCCCGCTGCGCCATGCCGGCAAGCCGGCAAGCATGTTGACGCAGCGCCTCCGACGCGGAGGCGACTACTCCCCAGGGACGGGGCGAAGTATAGCCCAGCGGCGGCGCGCGGCCCCGTTCAGGCCGCCGGGCGCTTGCGCAGCAGATAGCGCTGGCGTCCTTCCATCACCAGCACGCCGTGCTGGTTGTGGACCGTCGATCGCAGCCCGATCACGCCGGTGGTGCGCTGCGGAACCAGCTCGGCCACCTCGAGCACGCAGCGGAGCGTGTCGCCCACGTAAACGGGGGCCAGGAAGCGGCTGTCCTGCTCGATGAATCCCTTCATCGAAAGCTCCGTCATGTGCGGAAAGAGGCCGGCGCCGGCGGCGGTCTGGATCAGGATCTGGAAGCCGTGCGCCTGCATGTGCGGCATGCCCCGGGCGCGGCAGTACTCGACATCGTAGTGCGAGGGATGGTTGTCGCCGCTCGCGAGCGAGAAGGCGGCAAAGAGCGCGTCCGTGAGCGTGCGCGAAGGCAGCACGAAGCGCTCGCCGATACGGAAGTCCTCGAACCATCGTTGCGGGCACATCGGCTCGTCGACGGGAAGGTCGGAAGGGGTGGTCGTCTCCTGCGTCATGGGGTGGCCTCGATCGGGTTCGGTTTGGTGTCTCGGGCTGCCGCGGCCGCTTCAGCGGCGGCCCGGGCCGGCGCGCACGGGATGCAGCCAGCGATCCACGGCCTCCAGGCTCTCGAAGACCGGGACGTCCGCGACGTCCGCTTCCGCGGGAACGGGCCGATGGGCGAAGTCCGGCCTGCGTACCCAGGCCACGTGCATCCCGGCCGAGCGCGCCGGCGCGATGTCGAGATGCCAGTCGTCGCCCACGTGCAGGCAGCGTCGGGCCGGAACGCCCGCCGCTTCGCACGCGGCTGCGAAGATCCTCGGATCCGGCTTGGCGAAGCCCACCTCGTGCGCGCTTACCGCGGCACTGAAGTGGCGGCCGCAGGGGATGCGGGCGATGTCGGCATTGCCGTTGGACAGCGCCACGAGCCGGTAGCGCGAGGCCCAGTGACGGAGCACCTCGTCCACGTCCGCATACGGCTCGACCTCCTGGCGCGCCGCGAGGAAGACCTCGAAGGCGGGATCGGCGAGACGCGGATCCTCGCCCGCCTCCTCGAGCGCGAGGCGCAGGCTCTCGCGGCGCAGGAAGCTGACGTCGTGCGCCCGGTCCGGATGCCGCTCGACCAGTCGCCGGCGCAGGCTCGCGCGCCGCTCGGGATCGAGGCTCGCGGCGGTGGCGGGCGCCTTGGCCTCGAGCCACCGCGCAAGCCGGGCTTCCGCCGCCACCAGCGTCGGCCGGATCGGCCAGAGCGTGTCGTCCAGGTCGATCGTGATGGCCTCGATGCGCGCCTCGGTCGGCCTAGCGGGCATGGGCCGCCTCTCCCGGCGCGTCGCGGCCCGCCGGACCCGCATCGGGCATGCAGGCCTCGTCCGGCGCGCCCGCCCATGCGGGACCGCGCGGCATGTGCACCGTGCGGGTGGGCAGCGCGACCTCGGCGCCGTGCCGGGTGATGATGTCGCCGATACGCAGCAGCACGTCGTGCTTGATCTCGTGGAAGCGGACCCAGACCACCGTGTTGGCGAAGCAGTAGATGTAGATCTCCAGGCCCGAGACGTCGTACTTGTTGAAGGCCACGATGAGCGTCTGGGTGGTGTCGATGCCTTCATGGGACATCAGCATCGCGCGGATGTCCTCGACGATGGCCGCTATCTTCGGCAGGTCCGCGTAGCGGATCGCGATCTTCTCGTGCAGGCGCCGATGGGTCATGCGCGAGGGATTCTCCACGACCACGGTCGTGAACAGCGCGTTGGGCACGTAGATCGGGTTCTTGTTGAAGGCACGAACGCGCGTATGCCGCCAGTTGATCTCCTCGACGGTGCCCTCGATCGCCTTGTCGGGCGAGCGGATCCAGTCACCGACCGAGAAGGGTCGGTCCAGGTAGATCGTCAGGCCGCCGAGAAAGTTGGCGAGCACGTCGCGCGCTGCGAAACCGACCGCGATGCCGCCGATGCCGCCGATCGCGAGCAGGCTCGAGATCGACAGGCCGAAGGCCTGCATGATCATCAGGCTGGCCACGGTCACGACGGTGAGCCGCCCCAGCTTCGAGAGCGCGTCCATCGTGGTGACGTCCACCTTCTCGCCGCGCTCGAGCCTGCTGCGCATCGCGCTCTCGCCGAAGTGCCGGATGAACTGCACCAGGAACCAGGCGATGCAGACGATGATCCCGGCCTTCCGCATCGTCTGGATGGGGCCGGCGAGCGCAGGCGCGGCCAGGTAGTCGATGGCGAGCAGGGCCTGGGCGATCCCCGATACCCACACGAGCACCTGCAGCGGCCGCGCGGCGTAGCGCACGAGCGTGTCGCCCCAGTGGGCCCCGGCGCGTCGGGCGATGCTGCCCGCGAGGCGCAGCAGCAGCCCCGCCGCGATGCTGGCGACCAGCGTGAGCACGAGGATGAGCAGCACCTGGATGAACCAGGGCTCCCCGACGAAGTCGAGGCCGAGGCGATCGGCGATGGCTTGCATGGGCGTCTGGCGCATTGCCCGGGAAGGGGCGAAGGGAGTTCGACCGGCCCGCCGAGTTTAGCCGAGGGCCGAGGCGGGGCGTGGCCCGCACCGTACGCACGCGTCGCGCAGGGCCTCAGTCGGCGAAGCGCTCCTCGCGAAACAGGCCCAGGCGCTGCTGCACGACGCGGTCCGAGAAACTGAAGAGCACCGCGTCGGAGTCGGCTTCATGGCGCACCGTGCGCCAGCTCGGCACCACGAAGATGTCGCGCGGCCCCCATTCGAAGGCCTGGCCGTCGATGACGCTGCGGCCGTGTCCCTCGACCGGGGTGAAGACGGTGGCGTCGGTGGAGCGGTAGCGCGCCGTGCGAAAGCCCTTGGGCAGGAGCTGCAGGAAGGGCGCGATCGTGGGCATCGCGAAGTCGCCCGACTTCGGGTCGATGTAGCGCAGCTTCAGCCCGTGGCATGGGTCCCATTCGTCCTGGCGGCGCATGCGCTCCAGGGCCTCGCGCGAACGGGCGTAGGGATAGCTGAAGATCGGCGACACCGGCCGGCGGTCGTCGAAGTCCACCGGCAGCATGTTGGCACCGTAGCGGGCCAGGCTGTCGCCGGGCTCGCGCGTGAGGGGCTGCTCCTCCTGCGGATGGCGCTCGAAGAACGAGGCGTCGAAGAACTGGACCATCGGGATGTCGAGCCCGTCGAGCCAGATCATCGGGCGGTCGGAGGGATTGCCGTGGTCGTGCCAGGCGCCCGGGGGCGTGACCACGAAGTCCCCTTCCTCCATCGTCGTGCGCTCGCCGTCCACGGTGGTGTAGGCGCCGGAGCCGTCGATCACGAAGCGCAGCGCCGACTGGCTGTGGCGATGCGCCGGGGCGACCTCGCCCGGCATGACGAGCTGCAGGCCGGCATAGAGGCTGGTGGTAATGCGGCTCTGGCCGCGCAGGCCGGGGTTCTCGAGCACCAGCACCCGCCGTTCGGCCTCGCGGGCGCTGATCAGGGCGCCTGCTTCGAGCAGGTACGGCCTGAGCTCGTCGTAGCGCCACAGCCACGGCTGGCAGGCGCTTGCCGGCGTCGGCGTGATGAGCGCGCCGAGCACCGACCACAGCGGCGTCATCGCAAGGCGGTCGATGCGACGGTAGAAGTCCTCGCGGGCGGCTTCGTCGCGCGGGTTGCGGGGTTCGGTGGCGGCTTGCATCGCATGCTCCCGTTCGTTGGCCGGATCAGCCGGCGTGGCGGGTGGTGTCGTCCTCGAGACCATTGCCGCCGTAGATCCAGGCGAGGGTGTCGTACCAGTCCTGCGGCGTCTTGGCGCGCATCACCGCATCGCGCACCGCCGCCATCGCGCCGGCCGGATGGTAGATGTACTCGCCGATGGCGCGCGACATCATCTGCACCCGGCCGGTGCGCACGGCGCGGCGCCGGCAGTAGGCGTCGAAGGCGGACTCGAGCGAGTCGTGGTTCGCCACCATGTGCGAGAGGCACACCGCATCCTCCATCGCCATGCACGCGCCCTGCGCGAAGTACTGCAGCATCGGGTGGGCGGCGTCGCCAAGCAAAAGCACGCGGCCGTCCACCCAGTCGAGGATCGGATCGCGGTCGCACAGCACCCACAGCTTCCAGTCGTCGCCGTGCTCGATCACCTGGCGCGCCCGCGGGTGGACATGCTCGAAGCCGCGGCTCACCTCGTCGCGGCTCACCGGCTTGCCGGCGACCGCCTCCTTCACGTCGTTATGGTAGGTGACGACGAGGTTGAAGAGCTTCCAGCCCTTGAGCGGGTAGTGGACGATATGGCACTTCGGGCCGGCCCACAGGGTCGCGGCATTCCAGCGGAGGTCCTCCGGCATCCTCACGGTGGGGATCACCGAGCGGTACGTGGTATGCCCCGAGACCCGGGGCGGCCCGTCGCCGACGAGCTGGGCTCGCACCGCCGAGTTGATGCCGTCTGCGCCGACGAGGGCGCAGCCCTCCACGGAGCCCCCGTCGGCGAGCAGGGCGGTGACGACATCGCCGTCCTGGCGATAGCCGGTGACGCGGGCGCGGGTGCGCAGCTCAACGAGCGCGCTCGCCTCGCAGGCGGCCAGCATCGCGCCGTGCAGGTCCGCGCGATGCACCACCGCGTAGGGATTGCCGAAGCGCGCCCGGAACGGCTCGTCCAGCGGGATGTGGCAGATCTCCTCGCCCCCGACCGCATCCATCAGCCGCAGCTTGTCGATGTAGACGGCGCCCGCCCGGGCCGCGTCGCCGAGGCCCAGGTAGTCGAAGCAGTGGAAGGCATTGGGGCCGAGCTGGATGCCGGCCCCGATCTCGCCGAGCCGGCTCGCCTGCTCGAGCACGATGCAGCGGCGGCCCGCCCGCGCGAGACCGAGGGCGGCGGCGAGTCCGCCGATGCCGCCCCCGGCGACCAGGAAGGGTCGATCGGTCATGGCCCGAACCTCCCGTGCGGCCCGTCGGGGCCTCGCCGGGCCCCGGCGGGGAAAGCGCCTTCAGGCGAGGAAGCCCTCGAGGCGACGACGGATGATGGTCTCGGCCTCGGCCATGATGCGGTCGATGAGCTCCCTGACGGTGGGAACGTCCCTGATCAGGCCGCACACCATGCCGCAGCTCCAGGCGGCCGCGTCCATGTCGCCGTCCTGCAGGACCTTGCGGTTCTGCCCGCCGGTGACCAGGTGGCGGATGTCGTCGATCGTGGTGGCCGTGCCCTTCTCGGCCTCGATCCGCAGGATCTCGTCCACCGCCGCATTGCGCAGCACCCGCTCGGTGTTGCGCAGCGGGCGCATCACCAGCCGGGTCTGGAGCTCGTCGGCCTCGACGATGGCCCGCTTGACGTTCTCGTGGACCGGCGCCTCCTTCGTGGCGATGAAGCGCGTGCCCATGTTCATGCCCTCGGCGCCCAGCGCGAGCGCCGCGACCAGGCTGCGCCCGTCGGCCATGCCGCCGGAGGCGACGAAGGGGATCTTCAGTTCCTCGGCGGCCCGGGGCAGCAGGATGAAGTTCGGCACGTCGTCCTCGCCGGGATGGCCGCCGCATTCGAAGCCATCGACGCTGACGGCGTCGCAGCCGATCCGCTCCGCCTTGAGGGAGTGCCGCACCGAGGTGCACTTGTGGATCACCTTGACCCCGGCCTCCTTGAGCATCGGCATCCACTGCTCGGGGCTGCGGCCCGCCGTTTCCACGATCCGGACGCCGCCGTCGATGATGGCCGAGATGTACTCCGCGTACGGGGGCGACTTGAACGAGGGCAGGAACGTGAGGTTCACGCCGAACGGCTTGTCCGTCATCTCGTGGCAGCGGGCGATCTCGCGGGCGAGGTCCTCGGGGGTGGGCTGGGTCAGGGCGGTGAGGATGCCCAGGCCCCCGGCGTTGGATACCGCGGAGGCGAGCTCCGCGTAGCCGACGTAGTGCATGCCCCCTTGGATGATCGGGTGCTCGATGCCGAAAAGTTCGGTGATCCGTGTCTTCATGACGTCTCCTTGTCGATTTCCC
>CAZDYQ010000099.1:0-11034 GCA_964509685.1 uncultured Burkholderiaceae bacterium | reverse complement strand
GAACAAGGAGGCGGCCGAGAAGATGGACAAGTGGATCGCCGCGCGCCAGGCCGCGATGGCCGAGGCGGCCAAGGCCGGCATCAAGCCGGACTTCCAGGACGAGAAGTTCCTGGCCGTGCTTCGCAAGCACACCGAGGGCCTCGAAGGCTTCCGGACTCGCCTCTGAATCGCCACGACCGGGCGGCGGCCGGGCAGGGCGCCCGTGCCGCCGCGTCCCACCCTGCGCCCGCGCGCCACCAGGGAGCCGAGGGATCATGACCGACACGCAAAGCAGCCCGGGAGTCCGGCAGATCGACCCGGAGGAGGTCCTCCCTCCGTCCGAAGTCACCCGGCTCGGCCCGCTGTTCTCGTGGCAGAGCATCCTCTTCGTGGTCCTCTCGGTGCTCGGCCTGGGGATGGGACTCGCCTACATCTTCGGCATCCCGCTGGGCGGCGAGCGGCTGCTCGAGGGCCAGTACTACTGGGTTTTCATCGGCATGTTCTCGGCGGCCGCCTTCATCGCGCTGCCGGCCCGCTCCGGGCAGAAGAAGATCCCCGTGTACGACCTCGTGGCGGCGGCCGTTGCGCTCGGCATCAGCCTGCTGTTCGCCACGAAGGCCTGGGACATCGTCCAGGCCGGCTGGTACGACGTTCCGATGGGCATCGTCATCCTGTTGCTGATGCTGGAGCTGTCCCGGCGAAGCGGCGGCCTGCCCTTCCTCATCGTCGTGGTCGTGCTCGGTGCCTATCCCCTGTTCGCCGATCGCGTGCCGGGGATCCTGATGGGCATCCCCTACGACTTCGACCGCATGGTCGAGGCGCACATCTTCCGCGCCGAAGGCATGATGGGCATCACGACCAAGATCGTGGCCGAGATCATCCTGGGCTTCCTCGTGTTCGCCGGGGTGTTGCTCGCCACCGGCGCGGGCGACTTCTTCATCAACCTGGCCAACGCCATCCTCGGGCGCTATCGGGGCGGGCCCGCCAAGGTTTCGGTCGTGGCGAGCGCCTTCTTCGGCAGCCTGTCAGGCAGCATCTTCTCGAACATCGCCGGCACCGGGGCGATCACCATCCCGACCATGAAGCGGATCGGCTATCCGCCTCACTACGCCGGCGCCATCGAGGCCTGCGCCTCGACCGGCGGGGTGATCATGCCGCCGGTCATGGGCGCGATCGCCTTCGTCATGGCTATCACACTGGGCGTGGACTATGCCGTCGTGATGGTCGCCGCCATCGTTCCATCGCTGCTCTATTACTTCGGCCTGCTCCTGCAGGTGGACGCCTACGCCGCGCGCAACGGCCTCAGGGGCATGGAGCGCGAACGGCTGCCCCGGGCCGGTCCGACGCTCATGCGCGGCTGGCCCTTCCTGCTCGTCCTCGTGTTCCTCGTCTGGGGCCTGCTCTACAAGCGCTGGGAGTACTACGCGCCGTGGTATGCCTGCCTGCTGATGATCGCGCTCTCGTTCCTGCGCCGCGAGACGTGGATGACGCCGCGGCGGCTGTGGGAGACGATTCGTCAGGTCGGGATCCTCGTCACCCAGACGGCGGCGATCATCCTGCCGATCGCCTTCGTGGTGAGCGGCATGACGATCACGGGCGTGACCGGCTCGATTACCTCGGGCCTGGTGAGCCTCGGCGGTGGCAACCTGTACCTGGTCATCCTCTTCGGCATCGTCGCCTGCTTCATCATGGGCATGGCGGGGCTGTCCATCGTCGCCTACATCTTCCTCGCGGTGACGATGGCACCGGCGATCATCGAGCTCGGTGGCCTGAACCCGATCGCGGTGCACTTCTTCATCCTCTATTACGCGATGCTCGCCGCGATCACGCCGCCGGTGGCCGCAGCGGCGTTCCTGGCCGCCACCATCGCGGGGTCGAAGCCGATCCAGACTTCCTTCACTGCGGCGCGGCTGGGGGTGGTCATCTACATCGTTCCCCTGTTCTTCCTGTTCCAGCCCGCGCTGGTGCTGCAGGGCGACCTCGCGCCGCTCGTCTACGTGCTGCCGTCGATCGTCATCGGGATCATGCTGATCGCCGGTGGTTTCGAGGGCTGGCTCGTCGGCTTCGGCCGGGTGCGCGGCCTGCTGCGCCTGCCGCTCGCGGCGGCGGGCTTCGTCTTCAGCTTCCCGGGGCCGATGATGACGCTGGTGGGCGGGGTGGCGTCGGCTGCGATGGTGGCGCTGGTGTGGCTGGACAATCGCCGCCAGAGGGCGGCGGCGATCGCCTAGGCGCCCGACGCGCGACGGGGGGTCGTACCGGCGCACGGTGCCTGGCGATCCTCGGCGAGCCGGTCGATCATCGCCGCCACGCCGGCGGAGACCGTGCGCAGGATCAGCTCGTCGTCGATGTCCTGCTGCAGCCAGTCCCGCATGGGCCCGAAGGCCGAGATGAAGATCACGAGATTGGCCATCACCTCGGCGCGTCGGTCGTGCGCGGGCAGGCCGGTGCGTTTGCGCAGGCGGGTGGCGAGCGCCTTGATGAGCGCCTCGTCGCGCGCCCTCATCGCCTTGCGGTCCTCGTCCTGCAGGTGGGGGACCGCGCGGTAGGCGAGCAGCGTTCCCTTGCGCTTCTTGCTCCAGGTGTCGCGGAAGTAGCCGGCCACGACCTCCTCGAACGGGGCGTTCCCGGCCTGGTCGAGCCGCTCCGACAGGGAGGGCACGTCGGGGCGAAACCAGAGCTGGTTCAGCAGCCGGCGCAGGATGTCGTTCTTGTTGGCGATGTAGTCGTAGATGCTCGCCTGGTTGACGCCCGATCGCGCGCAGATGTCGCGGATGGTGGTCGAGGCGAAACCCTTCTCGAGGAAGAGCTCGAGCGCGGCATCGCAGATCTGCTCCCGCCGCATCTGGATCAGTGCTTCATCCTGGACCGCGTCGACGACGGCCTCGGTCAGTTGCCCGCCCGCCTGGGGCGGCTTGCCGGCCGGCTTTGCGCGAATTGCCAACTCGATCCCTCGGAATGAGCCTGTTCCCGATCGAAGTTAGCCCAGCGATCCCCGATTCGCAAGCAGGCAGTCGCGCGGCCTTTGGCATACTGCATGCCCGGCGCCGGCGATCGTCGCCGGTGCGCATCGGGCGCACCGCGTTCCGGGCGCGGCGGGGACGACCCCGTCGCCGCCGTTCGACATGGGGACGACCCCGCAATCCCGAGGAGTCCATGAACTGGCTCGTTCTCTTCGTCGCCGGCCTGTTCGAGGTCGGCTGGGCCGTCGGCATGAAGTACACCGAGGGCTTCACGCGGCTGTGGCCCACCGTCGCCACCATCGTCGCCATGGTGATCAGCGTCTGGCTGCTGGGCCTCGCCATGAAGTCGCTGCCCGTGGGGACCGCGTACGCGGTCTGGGTCGGGATCGGCGCGGTCGGTACCGCCGCGCTCGGCATCTACCTGTTCGGCGAGTCCGCCAGCCTGGGGCGGCTTGTGAGCCTCGGCCTGATCATCGCCGGCATCGTGGGCCTGAAGCTCGCGACGCCGGGCTGACCGGGCCGGGTGGCGGCGTCAGACGCCGCCGCTAGGATGGGTCGGGTCCACCCAGAGCACCGTCTCGGGCTTCTCGACCGGCTCGATGTCGAGATTGATCGCCACCGCCTCGCCGTCGCTGCGGCAGAGCACGCATTCGAGGACCTCGGTCTCGCTCGCGTTGATCTCCTGGTGCGGCACGTAGGGCGGCACGTAGATGAAATCGCCCGGGCCGGCCTCGGCGGTGTACTGAAGCTTCTCGCCCCAACGCATGCGGGCGCGGCCGCGCACGACGTAGATCACGCTCTCGAGGTGACCGTGGTGGTGGGCGCCCGTCTTGGCGTTCGCGTGGATCGTGACGGTGCCGGCCCAGAGCTTCTGGGCGCCCGTGCGGGCGAAGTTGATGGCGGCGCGCCGGTCCATGCCCGGCGTCTGCGCGGTGTTCGGGTCGAGCTGGCTGCCCGGGATCACCCGGACACCGTCATGCTTCCACTTCTCGTGGTGGTGGTCGTGGTCGTGTTGCTCGCTCATTGCGCCTTCCTTCGATCTCGGGGCCGATGCCCCCTTGTGCACTTCCCGCATTCTGCCCCGAGCGCGGCCCCGGTGTCGAAACGGCCCGGCCGGGGACGCCCGGGAGGCGTCGCGCGGGGAGCCTTGGCGCTAGACTTGGCATCGACGTGCGGGAGGTTCCATGCGCCTGGAAGGATCCTGTCATTGCGGGGCGGTGCGCTTCACGGTCGAGGCCCCCCACCCCTACCCGTTCAACCGCTGCTACTGCTCGATCTGCCGCAAGACGGCGGGCGGGGGCGGATACGCGATCAATCTCGGCGCCCGCCATGCCACCCTGCGGGTGAAGGGGCGCGAGAGCGTGTCCGTGTACCGGGCCAAGCTGCACGATGCCGCCACGGGCGAGTCGGCGGTCAGCCCCGGCGAGCGCAACTTCTGCCGCCGCTGCGGCAGCGCGCTGTGGCTCTGGGATCCGCGCTGGCCGGACCTCGTGCACCCGTTCGCGTCGGCGATCGACACCGAGCTGCCGGCCGCGCCCGAGCACACGCACCTCATGGTGGCGTCGAAGGCCTCGTGGGTGCCGCTCGAACCGGGCCCGAACGACAAGGTGTTCGACGAGTACCCGGACGAATCGCTCGAACAGTGGCATCGCCGCCGCGGCCTGGAGGACCGCGATTGAGCGCGGCGCTCGAGTCTGGCGGCGTCGTGATCCGGCCCGCCGACCGGCCGGGCGACATGGCGGCGATTCGGCAGCTGCTGCGCGACTACCTGGCGGAAACCGGCCTCGACCTCGGCTTCCAGGGCTTCGACGACGAGCTCGCCGGGCTGCCGGGCGACTATGCGCCGCCGCGCGGATGCCTGCTTTGCGCGCAGTCCGGGGAGCGGATCGTCGGTTGCGTCGCCTTTCGCCCCCTCGACGAGGGGCGGTGCGAGATGAAGCGTCTCTACGTCCTGCCCGGGTTCCGGCGCTCGTCGCTCGGCGCGGCCCTCGTCGCGGCCATCCTCGATCGCGCCAGGCAGGCGGGCTACGCGTCGATGTGCCTCGACACCGCGCCGGGCATGGAGCGCGCGCAGGCGCTCTACGAGCGCTTCGGCTTCAGGGACATCGACCGCTACAACGACAATCCGATCCCCGGCGTGCGCTTCATGGGGGTGGCGCTGCGCTGAACCGGCGTATGCTGCCGGACACGTGACCCGCCGGCGGCGGCCGGCCTCCTTCGAGGACATCCGATGGCCCACCCCACCATACGCGCCTGGCACGAGGTTTCCCGTTTGGGCGATCTCGTCCGGCTCGACGAACTGCTTGCCGACGAGGCGGTGTTCCATTCACCCGTCGTGCATCGTCCGCAGGCCGGCCGGGCGCTGGTGCGCCTGTACCTGGGCGCGGCCTTCAGGGTGTTCCTGAACGACACCTTTCGCTACGTGCGCGAAGTCGTCGACGGCAACGACGCCGTGCTCGAGTTCCAGGTGGTGATCGACGGCATCGAGGTCAACGGCGTGGACATGATCCGCTGGAACGACGACGGGCGGATCACGGAATTCAAGGTGATGATCCGGCCGCTCAAGGCGATCGAGGTCGTTCACCGCAGGATGGCCGAGCTGCTGCAGGCGCAGCGCTAGCACGGGCCCCCGGCAGGCCGCCCCGCGTGGCGGCTTCAGGCGGGGACGCGTTGGATGCGTCCGTCCGGGGCCACGAACCAGGCGCGGACGTCCGGCCAGTTCGAGAGGAGCGCCTTCGCCCGGTCGGGGGCGAGCACCGACAGGGCGGTCGACAGCCCATCGGCGAGCGTGGCCCGTGGCGCCGCGACGGTGACGCCGGCATGGTGGCTGGCGCTGGTCCCGGTGCGGGGATCGAGGATGTGGTGGAGGCCGGCATCGCCGAAGGGCGTCCCGCTGCCGGCCGAGGTCGCCAGCGCGGGCAGCGTGCCGGGAGCCTCGCCGATGTCCAGCTCGAAGAGGCTGCCCCCGCGGCCGAGCGGATCGGCGACCCCCGCGCGCCAGGGGCCGCCGTCCGGGCTGCGCCCCAGGGCCAGCGCCTCGCCGACATCGACCAGCACGTCGTCGAAGCCGGCGCGGCGCAGCAGGGCCCCCACCCGGTCGGTGATGAAGCCCTGGGCGATGCCGTTGAGGGTGATCGCCATGCCCGGCCGGTGCAGCCGAACCAGCCCCGCCTCGAGCTCGACATGCTGGTGGCCGACCGAAGCCAGCGCCCGCCCCACCTGCCGCGCGTCCGGACCCGCGGGCGCCGCGCCGGGCCGGGCGAAATGCCCGGCCAGCAGCCGGTAGAGCGGCTGCACCGTGGGATCGAACGCGCCTTCGCTCGCCCGGGCAAGCGCCAGGCCGAAGGACAGGAGCTCCACGAGCTCCTGCGGCGGCTGCGCGAGCATGCCGTCGCGGTTGAGGCGCGCGAGGGCGGACTGCGGACGATAGAGGCTGAAGATCGACTCGAGGCGGTCGATCTCCGAGACGCATGCCTGCAGCGTCGTCCGCGCATGGGCGCGGTCCGGGTGGACGAGCGTGATCGAGGCCGGTGCCCCGAGCGCGATGCCCTTCCAGGTGCTGGCCGACGCGATGCTGGCACCGGCACGGGCGATGGGGGGCAGGCTGGCCGCCGCCCCGGCCGCGGCCGCGATGGCGAGGAAGCGTCGGCGGGATTTCATGACGGGTGCCTCAGTGCCGATGGCCGTGCTGGCCGTCGTCCGCATGGCCGGCGTGGCCGCGGTCCTCATGGCCCGTATCTTGGCCCGCGCCGTGCCGGCTGTCGACCGTGCCCGCGGGCCCGAGGACGTAGTCGTCCGGGATCTCGGCGAGCCGCAGGATGCGGCCGCCATGCTCGCCGACATAGGCCTCGGCGGCCGCGCGGTCGGAGAACGGCACCGCCTCGGGCGCGCCCATGCCGCCCACCCGGTCGCTCTCGATCACCAGCAGCGCCTCCTCGAGACGGATCCACGTGCCTGGCCCCGGCTGGTCCCACTGCTGCGCGCGACCCATGTCGTTGACGTATATCGCGGTGATGTCGCGAGGCTCCTCGGGCAGGCGCAGGAACGCGATGGTGTCGCGAACCGAGGTGAACCAGAGCGGTTCGCCGCGGCTCGCGAGGTGGATCTGACCCTTCGGGCCGGCGTGCTCGGACAGCAGCATCCCGCAGTAGTGGCCCGTCGCCTCGAGCGGCGCCTCGGCCGCCGGCGGCGGCGCGGCGGGCGGCGCATCGCCCTCGCACGCGGACAGACCCAGCCCGGCGAGGGCCACCACGAAGAACGATGCAATGAATCCGAGGAATCTCAATCCGACCTCCACTTCAGACGGGCCTTCGGCGAAAGGCGATGACGGCGAGCGCCAGCGGCACGAGGATCCAGGCGGCGAGCGCGGCGAAGAAGAGGGGAAGCGGCAGGGCGGCGGCATCGCCCGGTCCCGCCATGCCGCTGTAGATGGACGTGCTTTCCGTTGCCGTCATGTTGAACAGGCGGTACACGTCGGTGGGATTGAGCAGCAGCAGGACATTGAGGCCCTGTTCGCCGATGGTGCGTCCCTGGTCCGCGACGAGCAGCCCCAGTACCGCAGTGTCGTACACGAGCACGAAGAAGAGCCAGGCGCCCACCGCCAGGCCGGCCGCCGTGGCGCGTTCGCGCACTACCGTGCTCGCCAGGCAGCCCATCGCCACGAAGCTCGCCCCGAGCATGATCGAGGTCAGCACCATCGCCGCGAAGGCGCCGATCGATCCGGCATCGGCATCGCCGCGCAGCCACAGCGCCACCCCGGCGCTGCCGTAGCCGACGATGGTGGCGAAGGCGAGGATGGCGGTGTGCCCGAGCACCTTGCCGAGCACGACCTGCCAGCGGGCGACGGGATAGGACAGCAGGAGCACCAGCGTTCCCCGTTCCTGCTCGCCGACGATCGCGTCGTACGACAGCAGCAGGGCGATCAGCGGCAAGAGGAAGATCGACAGGCTCGCGAGGCTCACCACGATGATCGCGAGCGAATCCGCCTTGACCTCGCCCGTCGGCGCGCTGCCGAGCAGCGCCAGCGAGAGCGACAGCGCGCCCAGCACCAGCGTGGTTGCGACCACCCAGCGGTTGCGCAGCCCGACCCGGATCTCCTGCAGCGCGAGCAGCCAGACGTTCATGGGGC
This sequence comes from uncultured Burkholderiaceae bacterium, assembly GCA_964509685.1. Classification (GTDB taxonomy): domain Bacteria; phylum Pseudomonadota; class Gammaproteobacteria; order Burkholderiales; family Burkholderiaceae_E; genus JAMLIN01. Next base: position 2,967 of record CAZDYQ010000099.1, on the reverse strand, counting down.
CTCCCCGATGGATGCGACGAGCCGCGAATAGACCTGGGCGAGGCCGACCTCGCCGAGCTCGAGGTCGGTGACCATGCCCTCCATCGACAGCAGCGAGCGAAGCAGCGCCATCTTGGCGGCGGCCGGGGCGACGAGCTCCAGCGACTGTGCGTCCCTGCGGATGCAGCGCACCTGCCCGGGCAGGCGTTCGAGCACCTCCCCCGTCCGGCAGGGCGCGACTCGCACGCGCAGCGCGAGTTCGGCGCCCGAACCGCGGCGCAGCTCGTCCAGGCTGCCGGCCGCGACGAGCGCGCCCTTGTGCATGATCGCGATCCTGTCGACGTGATGCTCGATCTCGGCAAGCGCATGGGTCGAGACGAGCACCGTGGCGCCGGCCTGCCGCAGCCGGTCGATCAGGGCGAAGACGTCGGCCCGCGAGGCCGGGTCGAGGCCGCTGGTCGGCTCGTCGAGCAGGAGCAGGCGGGGATCGCCGATCAGGGCCTGGGCGATGCCCAGGCGCTGGCGCATGCCCTTCGAGTAGGTAGAAATCCGGCGCCCGGCCGCGTGCGCGATGCCGACCTGCTCGAGGAGCTGCGCGTTGCGTGCCACCGGCTGGCGCTTGAGGCCGGCGTAGAAGGCCATCAGCTCCGCGCCCGTCATGGCACCATGGAAGGCGACGTTCTCGGGCAGGTACCCGAGCGCCCGGCGGGCGTCGGCGCCCCCGTTGCCGCCCGGGTCCGCGCCCGCGACGCGCACCTCGCCGCTGTCGGGCCGGATCAGGCCCAGGAGCAGCTTGATCAGCGTCGTCTTGCCCGCGCCGTTGTGGCCGACGAGCGCGGTGGCGGAGCCGGGCGAAAGGGCGAGGTCGACATCGCGAACCGCGACGATCTTGCCGTAGCGCCGGGTCACGCCGGACCAGTGCGCGATCGCTTCCATCAGTGGTTCCGCCCGAGGTCGATCGCCCCGGCGCCGGCCTTGCCCCACGGGTTCGCGGGGGCGGGCAGGGCCGGCGGCGGCGGGATGCGCGCCGGCCGCATCAGCGGCGCGCTGTCGGCGATGCCGCCCGGATGGATGGCGGGGAAGCGCGCCTGCGCCCAGCGGATCGCTCCCACCGCGGGGCTGTTCGCCAGAAGCTTGGCCGCCGGCAGCGTCCAGAGGATGTCGTCCATCACGCCGTTGGGCCGGTAGGGACGGTCGGAGATGCCGTCGCCGTCGAGGTCGAATGCGGGATTGTCGCTCCAGTAGTTGCCGCGTCCCTCGTGCGCCCAGTCGATGAAGCGGGTCCCGACGTACTTCACCTGCGTCCGGTTCGATACGAAGGCATTGCCGCTCATGCGATTGCCGGCCGAGCCCGCGGTGAAGTGGATGCCGATCGGGCAGCGCTCGAACCAGTTGTCGGTGATCCGGTTCTGGTGCGCGTTGTAGACGAATACGCACTTCTCGCCCCCGTTGCGCACCACGTTGCCGGTCACCTCCGAATAGTTCGTCGCATTCAGCATGAGGCCGTGGTCACGGTCGTCGTCGGAGACGTTGTCGCGGATTTCGAGGTTGCTGGAGAACATGATCGCCCAGCCGACATGGTTGCCGCGCGACTGGTTGCCGATGATGCGGCTGTCGAGCGTGTACATGTAGTGGATCGCGAAGCGCAGCCGCGTGAACGTGTTGCGGGCGAAGGTGTTGTCGCGGCTCGTCTTGACGAAGATGCCGTCGCGCCCCAGGCTGATGTCGTTGTCGATCACCTGGGCCCCCGGCGCATTCCAGATCGACACGCCGTTGCCGGCTTCCGCCAGCCGCAGGTCGGCGCGCCCGACGATCGTGTTGCGCTCGACGATCGATCCGGCGGCCCCGTGCAGGTACACGCCGAACAGGTTGTCCACCAGGCGATTGCCCCGGACGAGGGCGCGCCGGGCGGTGCGCCGCACGAGGATCGCCGAGTCCATCGCGGGCAGGTCGATCCCCGAGCCGGTGATCTCGAGGCCCTCGATGCGGACATCGTCGGCGGTCACCGTCACCACGCTTCCCTCGCCGGGCCCGACGATCACCGCGCCGGGCTCGCCGAGCAGCGCGAGGGGGCGGTCGATCACCAGTGGGCCGGCATGGCGACCCGGCCCGAGCCGCAGGACGTCGCCCGGCAGGGCCGCCTCGATTCGGGGCTGGACCGGATCGCCCGCCGCGATCCGGACCTCGGCCGCCGCCGCGGGCGACCAGTGCGCCAGGAAGAGGGCAACGCCCGCGAGGGCCGCGGCCCCCGCGCGCATGGCCATGGAAATGCCCGGGATGCCGCGCCTCAGGCCTTCGGCTCGACGATCATGCGGCCCTTCATTTCCATGTGCAGGGCGTGGCAGAACCATTGGCAGTAGTACCAGTACACGCCGGGACGGTCGGCCCTGAAGGTGACCGACGCCGTGGCCTGTGGGCCGACCTCCATCGCGATGCCGTAGTTGACGATCGTGAATCCGTGGGTGAGGTCCTCGATCATGTCACGGTTGGTGACATAGACCGTGACCTCGTCGCCCTGCTTCACCGTGAAGTCCGTCATGCTGAAGGTCGGGGCGACGGAGAACATGTACACCCGCACCTTGTCGCCGTCGCGGATCACCTCGGATGCCGAATCCAGGTCGACGCCGTCGGCGGCCGCCTGCTTGCGGGCATCCTCCCACATCGGATCGTCGCGGCTCCAGACGTTCACGGGCTTGACCACCGAGCGATGGATGATCGTCGCGTCGTGCGGCTCCGCGAAGGTCGGGGAGTCGTGCACGATGCGCATGCGGTCTCCCGAGATGTCGATCAGCTGGTCGCACTCCGGCTTGAGCGGGCCCACGTTGAGGAAGCGGTCCTTCGAGAACTTGTTGAGCGAGAGGAGCCACTTGCCGTCGGCGTCCTTGGTCTGGCCCATGGACGAATGGTTGTGGCCGGGCTGGTAGTGGACGTCCAGCTTCTGGATGATCGGATCGACGTCCTTGCCCTGGAACTTCTGGATGGCCTTCT
>CAZDYQ010000098.1:0-11043 GCA_964509685.1 uncultured Burkholderiaceae bacterium | reverse complement strand
GCGAGCCTGATGGTGATCGAGCATGCCGAGCGCTTCGGCCTCGCCCAGCTGCACCAGTTGCGCGGGCGGGTGGGGCGCGGATCGACGCGCAGCGCCTGCGTGCTCATGTACCGGTCGCCGCTCACGCCGGCCGCCCGGTCGCGGCTGCGGATCATGCAGGAGAGCAACGACGGCTTCGAGATCGCGCGCCACGACCTGATGCTGCGCGGCCCGGGCGAGATCCTCGGGGCGCGCCAGTCGGGCGTGCCCCTGCTTCGCTACGCCGACCTGGAGCGCGATGCCGACCTCGTCGAGGTGGCGCGCGACCTCGCCGGGTCCGTCGGGACCGGCAGCGCGACCGCGGACGCGCTGCTCGATCGCTGGTACGGCGGCCGGGAAGACTTCCTGCGGGCATGAGTCGCCGCGAGCGACCGCGGCGCGCTGTTGCTATCATCGTCCGGCCATGACGCTGACCGAGCTCAAGTACATCGTCGCCGTCGCGCGCGAGCGCCACTTCGGGCGCGCGGCGGAAGCGTGCTTCGTGAGCCAGCCGACCCTGTCGGTCGCGATCAAGAAGCTCGAGGAGGAGCTGGGCGTCCAGCTGTTCGAGCGCGGCGGCACCGAGGTGTCGGTGACCCCGATCGGCATGCAGATCGTCGAGCAGGCGCAGCGTGTCCTCGAGGAGACCCATGCGATCCGCGAGATCGCCGCCCAGGGCAAGGATCCGCTCGCCGGGCCGCTGCGCGTGGGCGTCATCTACACCATCGGGCCCTACCTGCTGCCCCTGCTGGTGCCGGCGATCATCGAGCATGCGCCGCAGATGCCGCTCCTGCTGCAGGAGAACTTCACCGTCAAGCTGCTCGAGCTCCTGCGCCAGGGCGAGATAGACGTCGCCATCCTGGCCGAGCCGTTCCCCGACAACGGGCTGGTGACGCAGGCGCTCTACGACGAGCCGTTCGTGGTGGCGGTGCCCAGGGGCCATCCCTGGTGCGGCCGCGAGTCGATCGACTCGGTCGAGCTCAAGCAGCAGACCATGCTGCTGCTGGGTACCGGACACTGCTTCCGCGACCAGGTGCTCGAGGTCTGCCCGGAGCTGTCGCGCTACTCGCAGGCCAGCGCGGGCATCCAGAAGACGTTCGAGGGCTCGTCGCTCGAGACGATCCGGCACATGGTTGCCTCCGGCGTCGGCGTCACCGTGCTTCCGGTCACCGCCGTGCCCGGGCGCGAAGACTCCCTGCTCGTGTACCTGCCGTTCAGGGAGCCGGCACCTACCCGGCGGGTCGTACTGGCGTGGCGCAAGAGCTATCCCCGCGCCGAAGCGATCGCCACCCTTCGCGACGCGATCCTCGGCCTGGACCAGCCGGGGGTCGTCAAGCTGCCGTCGGCGAAGCCGCAAACCCACTGAACGCGTCCACGGAACCCTGATGAAACCGCAATACCCCGGCGTCGATTCGGTCGTCGGCAACACGCCGCTGGTGCGGCTGCAGCGCATCGACGCCGACCTGCACGCCGCGAACGGCAATGTCGTCCTGGCGAAGCTGGAGGGCAACAATCCCGCCGGCTCCGTCAAGGATCGCGCCGCCCTGTCGATGATCGCGCGCGCCGAGGCGCGGGGCACGATTCGCCCGGGCGACACGCTCATCGAGGCGACGTCGGGCAATACCGGCATCGCGCTGGCCATGGTCGCCGCGGTGCGCGGCTACCGCATGGTGCTGGTCATGCCGGACAACCAGACCGTCGAGCGACGCCAGTCGATGGCGGCCTACGGCGCCAAGCTGGTCCTGGTGCCGCGCGAGCAGGGCATGGAAGGCGCGCGCGACCTCGCGGCCGCCATGCAGGCCCGCGGCGAGGGCATCGTGCTCGACCAGTTCTCGAACGACGACAACTGGATGGCCCACTACGAGTCCACCGGGCCCGAGCTCTGGGAAGCGACCGGGGGACGGATCACGCATTTCGTTTCCGCCATGGGAACGACCGGTACGATCACCGGCGTGTCGCGCTTCCTGAAGGAGCGCAACCCGGGGATCACGATCATCGGCGTGCAGCCGGAGGAGGGCTCCTCGATCGCCGGGATCCGCAAGTGGCCCGACGCCTACCTGCCGGCGATCTACCGGCATGCGCGCGTCGATCGCATCGAGCTCGTGTCGCAGCGGGAGGCCGAGGCGATGGCGCGCAGGCTCGCCGCCGAGGAAGGCCTGTTCGGCGGGGTGTCGGCGGCCGGCGCCTGCAGCGTCGCACTGCGCGTGGCGCGGCAGGAGCGCGACGCGACGATCGCCTTCGTGGTGTGCGACCGGGGCGATCGCTACCTGTCGAGCGGCGTGTTCCCGGCCTGACCCGACCGGACGCTCAGTCCTTCGCCGCCGCGGCGATGGCGCGTGCGCGCGCGGCGCGAACCGCTTCCCCCAGCTCGATCACGGCCATCGCGTAGAAGCTCGAGCGGTTGTAGCGCGTGATGACGTAGAAGTTGCGCGGGCCGAGCACGTAGTCGGTGGGCCCGTCCGCATTGGGCAGGTCGACCAGCGCGAAGAGCGTACCGGGCGGCGCCTCGGCGGCCGGCTGGACGCCGTGGGCGACGAGCTGGCTGCCGTCGAAGCGCGGCTCGATGCCCGCCTCGAGCAGCGGCCCGAGGTTGGCGTCGGCGGCGAGGCGGACCGGGACCCGCACGGGCCCGCCCCGTTCCCATCCGTGCTCGGCGAGGAAGTTGGCGACGCTGCCGATGGCGTCCTCGGCGGAGCCTGCGAGGTCGATCCGGCCGTCGCCGTCGAAATCGACGGCGTAGTGGCGAATGCTGCTCGGCATGAACTGGGGCAGGCCGATCGCGCCGGCGTACGAGCCCCGCACCGCGAGCGGATCGATGCCGGTGTCGCGCGCGAGCACGAGGAACTGCTCGAGCTCGCGCCGGAAGAAGTCCGCCCTGCGCGGGAAGTCGAACGCCAGCGTCGCGAGGGAGGCCGCGACCGGGAAGCTGCCCGTGTGTCGCCCGTAGATGGTCTCGACACCGATGATGCCGACGATGATCTCCTCGGGCACGCCGTAGCGCGCGCTCGCGCGCGCGATCGCCGCCTCGTTCTCGAACCAGAACCGAAGCCCGGCCTCGACGCGGGAGCGGTTCACGAAGCGCTGCCGATAGTGCTGCCACGAACGGCGCGGCGCCGCCCGCGCCGGCGGGTCCATCAGCTCGAGGACGCGTGGTACCGGATCGAGCGAGGCGATCAGCCGGCGCAGTTCGGTCGCGGCGAAGCCGTGCTCGCTGGCCAGCCGATCGACGAAGGCCTCGACCTCCGGCCGGCCCGCGAACGGCTCGAGCGCGGCACCGGTGCTGGCGGTCGCGCTGCCGGCCAGCAGGCCGGCGGCGATCGCGACGGCCCTGAGAAGACCGGCGGTGCTGCGGATGCGTGAGGACGCGGCGGTACGGCGGGTGGTGCTCGACATCACGGATGGAACCTGGCGACGGACTCGCGCAAGTGTCGCACATCGGCCTTGTCGCCTCGCCCGCCGTAGCGAAGGTCGTTGTACAGCTTCACGATCCGGCGCGCCTGCGCCGCGCTGTCGGCATCGAGCAGGCGGCTCGAGCGCTCGTGGAACTGCCAGGCGGTTTCGTACGGTTCGCGGGGAACGCCGCAGGCCGCGAGCTTGTCGCAGAACTCCGACCAGGCGCGTTCGACCGGGTCGGTGGGCAGCCGGGGATGCAGCGTGAGGAGGGCGCAGCCCCCGATGACCAGCATCGACAGCGACGCGAACAGTCCCGCGATCTCGCGCCAGTCGCCGAAGTCGATCCCGAGCGCGGTGAACAGGCCGCGCTGGCGTTGTTCGTCGTACGAGAGCACCCACTGGTTCCAGCCATGGGTGATCCCGTCGAGGCGCAGGCGCAGCGCATGCCAGAGGGAGCGCTCGCCGCCGGGGGAGAACCCGTCGGCGATCGCGCCCATGTTGCGCGGCGCGCCGCGCTCGATGCGCTCCGGCGCCACGGCCCCGGTGGGATCGACGCGGATCCAGCCACGGTCCGCGAGCCAGACTTCCGTCCAGGCATGCGCATCGGACTGGCGCACGATCCAGTAGTCGTCCCGCTCGTTCCGCTCCCCGCCCTGGTAGCCGGTCACCACGCGGGCCGGAATGCCGAGGGCCCGCATCAGGACGACGAACGCCGAGGCATAGTGCTCGCAGAAGCCTGCGCGCGTATCGAACAGGAAGCCGTCGACCGGGTCCTGGTCGAGCCGCGGGGGGCGCAGGGTGTAGTGGAACGGCTCTTCCGCGAACATGCGCAGCGCGCGCTCGACCAGCGCTTCCGGCGTGAGCCCGTCCGAGCGCCAGCGCGCCGCGAGCGCAAGCGTCCGGGGATTCGACCGGGGCGGCAGCTGCAGCCAGTTGCGCAGGCTGGAGGGCGTCTCCCCCGCGCCGAGCCGGTAGTCGGTGACGGACACCATCTCGTAGCGGATGCGCTGCCCGATCTCGTCGCGCGCCACCAGCGTGAATGCGTCGTCGACCGCGCTGCGCGAGGCCCAGCCCGGATCGATCCACACGGGTGCCTCGAGTGCGAAGAGCCAGCGCTGTCCCGTCGGCTCCAGCGTGACCGAGTAGCGGTGCCGCCTGGCGCCGGCCGGGACTTCCACCGAAGCGGGCACGGAGGGCCACGGCAGCACCCGGCTCGACGACCAGGCGCGTCCGTCGAAATGGTCGAGCACGGGCCCCCGCCAGTACATCGCCTGCCGGGCCGGCGCGGCGTCGAACTGCACCCGGAAGGCGACCTCGTCGGACTGGGAGAGTTCCGCGATCGAGCCCGGCGCCATGGTCTCCGACAGGCCGGTGCGCGCGGCTCCCGCGAGGCCCTCCGTGCCCCACAGGGGCGTCGAGAGGCGCGGGAACACGAAGAAGAGCACGACGGCGAGCGGGGCCGCCTGCAGCAGCAGCTTCGCGGTCATGCGCATGCGCCGGCCGATCGCGACCTCGTTCTCGGCGAACTGGATCGTCAGCATCGCCGCGACCAGGCCGAACACAGCGAGCAGCACCGTCGCCGCCACCAGCATCGACTGCGAATGGAAGAAGGTGGTGAGCAGCAGGAAGAAGCACAGGAAGATCACGACGAAAAGGTCGCGCCTCGCCTGCATCTCCAGGAGCTTGAGCCCGAGGAAGAGCACGAGCAGGCTGGTGCCCGGATCGCGCCCGATCAGGCTGTGGTACTGGGCGTAGACGCCCGCGGCGCAGCCGATGGCCGCGAGCAGCCTGACCAGGGTGCGGGGCGATCCGCGACCGCCCATGACCAGGCCGAAGCGCCAGAAGAACAGCAAGAGAAAGCTGGCCGACACCCAGGCGGGCTGGAAGGCGAACTGGGGGATGGCCGAGAGGAAGACCGCGCCCATCAGGAAGAGGGTGTCGCGCCGCGTGCGCTCCCACTGGCCGCCCAGCGTCCCGCCGAGCGCCTTGAGCGAGTAGCCGATCCTGGGCGTCGCCCGCGACCGGGGCAGCGCCGTCCCGCCCCCCCGGGCCGGACTGGTCCGGGCGCTCATGATCGTTCGCCCCGCGACGAGGCGGCGCCGTACAGGGCCAGCGCGGCGAGGCAATCCGCGCGGTGCGCGGGCCCCCAATCGGGGCCGATGTCGCGGCCGGGCAGGCGCAGGGCGTAGCGCCGGCCCGCATGCTCGGCATCGAGCACCCAGCGGGCGAGCCGCGACAGGCGCGACTCGACATCGAGCGCCGGCGGCAGGGCGTCGTAGTCCAGCAGCAGCTCGCCGGCCTCGCCGCCCTCGAACTGCTTGACCAGGAGCTCCGCGCTGTCGCTGCGCGCGATCGCCTTCCAGGCGATCCGCCGCGGGGAATCACCCGGCGCCCAGGGGCGCAGGTTCGAGAGGTCGTCATCCCATCCCGCGGCGCCCGGTTCGCCGCCGCCCTCGCCCATCGTGGCCGGCAGCGGGACGCCCGCCTCTTCGGGACGGGGATACACGAGTACCCGCATCGCCGGCTGCCACCATGCCCAGGCGCGGAAGATCCCCAGCGGGAAGCGCGTCTGGACGAGGAGGCGAGGGGCTTCCATCCAGCCGCGGCGCTTCGCGCGGACGGGCACCGCCACGTGGGCGAGCTCCCCGGGCGCGAGGTCCACGAACTGGGCGTTGGCATTGCCCGGCGCGATCAGGGCGACCGCGCGGCGCTCCAGCCGACCGGGGTTGCGGACGCTGACGCCGAACTCCGCGAACTCGCCGGCGAACACGGGCTCCACCCGGTCGGGCCGCAGCACCAGGGCGGAGAGGTTGCGGAAGGTGTGCATCATCCCGACCAGGCCGAGGGAACCGAGCAGGAAGGTCAGGCCGTAGCCCAGGGACAGGCCGAAATTCACCGTGACGAGGAACATCAGCAGGAGCGCGCCGATGAAGGCGGCGCCCGCGCGCGAGGGCAGGATGTAGATGTTGCGCTGTGCGAGCCGGAAGTCCCCGGCGACGGGGCCGCGGCGGCCGGGAATCAGGCGTTCGACGCGCCGCAGCCAGCGTTCGTCGTGCTCGCCGGCCCCGGTGGCCGTGGTGACGATCGTCGGTCTTCCCATGCCGGCATCGATCGGTTGCGGACTCCGTGCTCAGCTCACCGGCACGGATTTCACCAGCTCGGAGACGAGTTCGGCGCGCCCCCGATGGGTGAGCGCGCCGCCCTTCAGCGGCTTGAGGCGATGGCCCGCGACCGCGGGCAGGACGGCCTGGACATCGTCCGGCAGCACGTGGTTGCGCCCGTCGAGCATCGCCCAGGCGCGTGCCGCGCGGATCAGCGCGATGCCCGCGCGCGGGCTCAGGCCCTCGGCGAGCGATGCCGAGCGGCGACTATGGGTAAGCAGGTTCTGGACGTAGTCCACCACCGGGGCGGCGCAGCGGATCTCGCCCACCATGCGCTGGGCGTCGAGGACGTCCTCCGGCGTCATGCTCGGCACGATGCGGTCGAGCATCCAGCGCCGGTCCTGCCCCTCGAGCAGCGCCCGTTCGGACTTCGGGTCGGGATAGCCCAGCTCGATGCACATCAGGAAGCGGTCGAGCTGCGATTCCGGGAGGGGAAAGGTGCCGATCTGGTCCTGCGGGTTCTGCGTCGCGATCACGAAGAAGGGGTCGGGGAGGGCGCGTGCCTCGCCGTCCACGGTCACCTGGCGCTCCTCCATGGCCTCCAGCAGGCAGGACTGCGTCTTCGGGGAGGCCCGGTTGATCTCGTCGGCCAGCAGCACCTGCGCGAAGACCGGTCCGGGATGGAAGACGAATCCGGCCGTGTTGCGGTCGAAGACGCTGATCCCCACCACGTCGGCGGGCAGCAGGTCGTTGGTGAACTGGACGCGCTTGAAGCCCAGTCCCAGGGCCGCCGAAAGCGCATGCGCCAGCGTGGTCTTTCCGACCCCCGGCAGGTCCTCGATCAGCAGGTGCCCGCGGGCCAGGATGCAGGCCAGCGCGAGGCGGATCTGGGCCTGCTTCCCGACGACGATCTTGCCGACCTGGCTGGCCACCGACTGGATTTTTTGGAGCATTCGGGAGACATTCCAAGGGAATCCGGTCAATGGTGTCATGAATGGGGGCCTCTGCCCCGCGGGTGGGTCCGGGCGGCGCTCGTGGCCGACGGTCGGCGTCCCGGGACGGCCGGCCGTCGGTCGTCGGTGCCGAGGTGCCGCCCGTCCGCAAGGAGTCGATGATGAGTGCGATGAACGAGATCGAGGCGCCCCTGGTCGATGTGCGCCGCGAGGGCCAGGTCCTCACCCTGACAATGAACCGCCCGGCGCAGTTCAATGCGCTGTCGGAGGCCCTGATGGACGCGCTGGAGGCGGAGTTGCGGGCGGCCGGCGCCGACGAGTCGGTCCGGGTCGTGGTGATCGGCGCCAACGGCAAGGCGTTCTGCGCCGGCCACGACCTGCGCGAGATGCGTGCCGAGCCGGGCATGGACTACTACCGCACGCTGTTCGCCCGCTGCTCGCAGCTGATGATGACGATCCAGCGCCTGCCCCAGCCGGTGATCGCCCGCGTGCAGGGCATCGCCACGGCCGCGGGCTGCCAGCTCGTGGCGATGTGCGACCTGGCGGTCGCGGCGGATACCGCCCGGTTCGCCGTCTCCGGGGTCAACCTCGGGCTGTTCTGCTCGACGCCATCGGTCGCGCTGGCGCGCAACGTCCCCCGCAAGCAGGCGTTCGAGATGCTCGTGACGGGCGAGTTCATCGATGCGGGCACCGCCCTCCAGCGCGGTCTCGTCAACCGGGTGGTTCCGGCCGAGCGGCTCGACGCCGAGGTGGCCGCGCTCGCCGCCGCCATCTGCGCCAAGCCCCGGGAGGCCATCGCGATCGGCAAGGACCTGTTCTACCGCCAGGTCGAGATGGGGATCGAAGGCGCCTACCAGCTCGCCGGCCACACCATGGCTTGCAACATGATGGAACCCTCCGCCCTCGAAGGGGTCCAGGCCTTCATCGAGAAGCGTCGCCCGAACTGGGCCTGAAGCCCTCCGGCCGGGTCGCGCGGCGACGGACCGCGGTTCCGGCGACCCGGCGGGCGCCGGGGGCGCCGGCGCGACCCCTATAATTGACCTTTTCCCGGCGAATCCGATTCCCGGCGAGCCCGAATTCCCATCTGAATCGAAACCACCACCTACGAGAGAACGGTCAATGAAAATCCTGGTGCCCGTCAAGCGAGTGGTCGACTACAACGTCAAGGTGCGCGTCAAGAGCGACCAGAGCGGAGTCGACATCGCCAACGTCAAGATGTCGATGAACCCCTTCGACGAGATCGCGGTCGAGGAAGCGGTCCGCCTGAAGGAGAAGGGCGCCGCCACCGAGGTCGTCGCCGTTTCCTGCGGCGTCAAGGCCTGCCAGGAGACCCTGCGCACCGCGATGGCCATCGGGGCCGATCGCGCGATCCTGGTCGAGACCGACGTCGAGCTGCAGCCGCTCGCGGTCGCCAAGATCCTGAAGGCGCTGGTCGACAAGGAGCAGCCCCAGCTCGTGATCGCGGGCAAGCAGGCCATCGATGACGATGCCAACCAGGTCGGCCAGATGCTGGCGGCCCTGGCCGACCTGCCGCAGGCGACCTTCGCCTCGAAGGTCGAGATCGCCGACGGCAAGGCCACCGTGACCCGCGAGGTGGACGGCGGGCTCGAGACCATCGCGATCACCCTGCCGGCGGTGGTTACGACCGACCTGCGCCTGAACGAGCCGCGCTACGTGACGCTTCCCAACATCATGAAGGCGAAGAAGAAGCAGCTCGATGTCGTCACTCCCGCCGATCTCGGTGTGGACGTGACGCCCCGGCTCAAGACCCTCAAGGTCAGCGAGCCGCCGGCGCGCGCCGCGGGCGTGAAGGTGCCCGACGTCGCGACGCTGGTCGACAAGCTCAAGAACGAAGCCAAGATCATCTGAGAATCCACGGGAGTCACGACATGGCTGCACTGGTCATCGCCGAACACGACAACGCCAACCTCAACCCGGCGACGCTCTCCACGATCGCCGCCGCCTCGAAGCTCGGCACCGACATCACCGTGCTCGTCGCCGGTTCCGGCTGCGAGGCCGCCGCGCAGGCCGCCGCCAAGGCCGCGGGCGTCGCCAGGGTGCTGCACGCCGATGGCACCTCGCTCGCGGAAGGGCTCGCGGAGAACATAGCGGCCCAGGCGCTCGCCGTCGCCGAGGGCTACGAGTTCATCCTCCTGCCGGCCACCACGTGGGGCAAGAACGTCGCGCCGCGCATCGCCGCGAAGCTCGATGTCGCGCAGATCTCGGACATCATCGCCGTGGACGGCCCGGACACCTTCCAGCGCCCGATCTACGCCGGTAACGCGATCGCGACCGTCCAGTCGTCCGACAAGGTCAAGGTGCTGACGGTTCGCGCCACCGCCTTCGACGCGGTGCCCGCCGAAGGCGGCAGCGGCTCGGTCGAATCGGTCGAGGCCGTCGCGGATTCGGGCAAGTCGAGCTTCGTGGGCCGCGAGGTGGTCAAGAGCGACCGTCCCGAACTCACCGCGGCCCGGATCATCGTGTCCGGCGGGCGTGGCATGGGCTCGGCCGAGAACTTCGAGAAGATCCTCGAGCCGCTCGCCGACAAGCTCGGCGCCGCGATGGGCGCCTCGCGCGCGGCCGTCGACGCGGGCTACGCGCCGAACGACTGGCAGGTCGGCCAGACCGGCAAGATCGTCGCGCCGGAGCTCTACATCGCGGTCGGTATTTCGGGGGCCATCCAGCACCTGGCCGGCATGAAGGACAGCAAGGTGATCGTCGCGATCAACAAGGACGAGGAGGCGCCGATCTTCGGGGTGGCCGACTACGGCCTCGTCGCCGACCTGTTCAGCGCGGTTCCGGAGCTGACCTCGGCGCTCTGACGAGGCGCCGGGCGGGCGCGACCGCGCCCGCCGGCTCGATCCATCGGGCGGCCGCGTGATCCCGCAGGGAAGCGCGGCCGTTCTTCTTCGGGAGTTCGCCATGGGATTCAAAGCACCGACGCAGGACATGCTCTTCACCCTCGAGCATGTCGCGGGATTGCCGGCGATCGCCGCCCTGCCGGGATTCGAGGATGCGGGCATCGACACGGCGCGCGCCGTGCTGGAGGAGTGCGCACGCCTCAACGAGGAAGTCATCGCGGTGCTGAACCGGGAGGGCGACCTGTCCCCGTCCACGCTTGCGGACGGCGTGGTCACGACGACGCCCGGCTTCAAGGAGGCGTTTCGCCAGTTCTGCGACGGCGGCTGGCAGGGCATCCAGCACCCGGTCGAGTTCGGCGGCCAGGGCCTGCCCAAGCTCGTCGCCACGCCCTGCATCGAGATGGTCAATGCGGCGAACCTGTCCTTCGCCCTCTGCCCGCTGCTTACGGATGGCGCGATCGAGGCGCTCATGACGGCGGGTACCCCGGAGCAGCGCGAGCTGTTCATCCCGAGGATGATCGACGGGAGCTGGACGGGCACCATGAACCTGACCGAGCCGCAGGCGGGCTCGGACCTGGCGCTGGTGCGCACGCGCGCCGAGCCGCAGCCCGACGGTACCTACCGGCTGTTCGGCCAGAAGATCTTCATCACGTACGGCGAGCACGACATGGCCGAGAACATCGTCCACCTGGTGCTCGCGCGCACGCCGAGCGCGCC
>CAZDYQ010000097.1:0-11188 GCA_964509685.1 uncultured Burkholderiaceae bacterium | reverse complement strand
TCGGCTCAATGGGGCCGGAAGGTGATCCGGTCCGGCACCGGCTTGAACTTCCCGAGGCGGCTCCACCACGGCATGAACATGAAGAACGCGAAGTACACCAGCGTGAAGAACTGGGACAGGCGCTCGCCCACCGGCGACGGGGGCTGCACGCCGAAGTAGCCGAGCACGATGAACGACAGCGCGAACAGGCCGTAGAGCCAGAGCTGCCAGGTCGGACGATAGCGGATCGACTTCACCGGGCTGTTGTCGATCCAGGGCAGCGCGAAGAAGATCAGCACCGACGCGCCCATGGCCACCACGCCCCAGAACTTGGCGTCGAACACGAAGAAGCCGCCGCCGATGACCAGCACCACGAGCGCCGCGATGAGCTTGCCGATGGCGGGCGTGCGCGAGAGCAGCACGAAGAGCAGCCACACCACCAGGAACGGCAGCAGGCCCCAGATCGTGAACTCCTCGGTGACCGCGCGCAGGATCGAATAGAAGGGCGTGAAGTACCAGACCGGCGCGATGTGCGGCGGCGTCTTCAGCGGATCGGCCGGGATGAAGTTGTTGTACTCGAGGAAGTAGCCGCCGAACTCGGGCGCGAAGAACACCACCGCGGAGAAGACGATCAGGAACCCGACCACGCCGACGATGTCGTGCACCGTGTAGTACGGGTGGAAGGGGATGCCGTCGAGCGGGATGCCGTTTTCGTCCTTGTCCTTCTTGATCTCGATGCCGTCCGGGTTGTTCGAGCCGACTTCGTGGAGCGCGACGAGGTGGGCGACCACCAGGCCGAGCAGCACCAGCGGCACCGCGATGACGTGGAACGAGAAGAAGCGGTTGAGCGTCGCGTCGGAGACGACGAAGTCGCCCCGGATCAGCGTCGAGAGGTCGTCGCCGATGAACGGGATCGCCGAGAACAGGTTGACGATGACCTGGGCGCCCCAGAACGACATCTGGCCCCAGGGCAGCAGGTAGCCCATGAACGCCTCGGCCATCAGGACGAGGAAGATCAGGCAGCCGAAGATCCACACCAGTTCACGCGGCTTGCGGTAGGAGCCGTACATGAGGCCGCGGAACATGTGCAGGTACACCACGACGAAGAACGCCGAGGCGCCCGTGGAGTGCATGTAGCGGATGAGCCAGCCCCACGGGACGTCGCGCATGATGTACTCGACCGACGCGAACGCGACCGGGATGCCCGCCGCGTTCAGCGAGGCGTCGGGCTTGTAGTGCATCACGAGGAAGATCCCGGTGACGATCTGGATCACGAGGACCAGCATCGCCAGCGAGCCGAAGAAATACCAGAAGTTGAAGTTCTTCGGAGCGTAGTACTCCGATACGTGCTGTTTCCAGGTCGACGTCAGCGGAAACCGCTCGTCGATCCAGCCCAGAAGGCCGGTGGTTTCGACTTGTTTTTCGTGCGCCATCTCGATGCTCCTCGCTCGGTCCTCAGTGCCGCGTTCCGCCCCGCGCTGATCAGGCCTTGTCTTCGCCGATCAGCAGCTTGTTGTCGGAAAGGAAGGTGTACGGCGGCACGTCGAGGTTGACCGGCGACGGCTTGTTCTTGAAGACCCGGCCGGCGAGATCGAACGTCGAGCCATGGCAGGGACAGAGGAACCCGCCCTTCCAGTCGTCGGGCAGGGAAGGCTGGGCGCCCGGCGCGAAGCGCTCGGACGGGGAGCAACCGAGATGCGGGCAGATGCCGACCAGCACGAGGATGTCCTTGCGCGCGGAACGCCATTCGTTCTTCGCGTACTCCGGCGTGGGGATCTGGTAGTAGCGGTCGGAGTTCGGATCGGCGAGCTCGGGCGCGAGCCCCTCCAGCGTGGCCACCATCTCGTCGTTGCGCTTGATGATCCAGACCGGCTTGCCCTGCCACTCGACCCGCCGCAGCTCGCCGGGCTTCATGCCGGCGATGTCGACCTCGACCGGCGCGCCGGCGGCCTTGGCGCGCTCGGAGGGCGCGAAGCTGGCCACGAAGGGCACCGCCGTCGCAACACCGCCGACGGCACCGATGGCGGCGGTAACGCCGATGACGCCGCGGCGCGACTCGTCGACCGGCTGGATCGAAGCCGGTTTCGGCGCCTTGCCCCCGGGGATTCCCGGGCCCGAGGCGGTGGCCAGTTTGTTCGGATCGCTCATGGATTCGCTTCGCTCAAGTTCAAGCCGGTTGCTGGGAAAACTCTTGATTTTAACATTTTGCAACCGCCCCCTAGAAGCCCCCGCGCAACAGGCGCGGCCCCGCGATGGATGCGCGGCCCCGTCGATGCTAGTGTGACGCGGCGACCGGACCACGCGCGAGCGACCGGCGCAGGATTTTTCCGCGACCAGCGCTGCAAGAACAAAGCTCCCGGAGGTAGCACCAAATGAGCATGATGTCGGAATTCAAAGAGTTCGCGATGAAGGGCAACGTCATGGATCTCGCCGTCGGCGTGATCATCGGCGCGGCCTTCGGCAAGATCGTGGACTCGCTGGTGGGGGACGTGATCATGCCCCTCGTGTCCTTCGTCCTCGGGGGCGAGGTCGATTTCAGCAGCTTCCTGATCCCCCTGGGCGAGATTCCCGCGGGCGTGCCACGATCCCTGGAAGCCCTGAAGGAGGCCGGCGTCCCGGTGTTCGCTTACGGCAACTTCATCACCGTGCTCATCAACTTCCTCCTGCTCGCCTTCGTGATCTTCATGCTCGTGAAGGGGATGAACAAGCTGCGCCGCTCCGAGCCGCCGGCCCCGCCCGCCCCGCCGCCGGCCGAGGAAGTGCTGCTCGCCGAGATCCGCGACATCCTGCGCCAGCAGTCGCGCTGAAGCCCGCCCGGGGCCGGGCGCGTCGCCACCGCGCCCGCCCCGCCCTACACCGGATTGGGCACGTCGACGAAGCGGTGCTCGATGCCGCAGTCCTCGGCGATCGCCTCGCCGAGCGCCTGCACCCCATAGCGCTCGGTCGCGTGGTGGCCGGCGGCGAAGTACACCACGCCCGCCTCGCGGGCCAGGTGGGTGGTGCGCTCGCTGATCTCGCCGCTCACGAACGCGTCGGCGCCCAGGGCGATGGCGTCCTCGAGGTAGTCCTGCGCCGCTCCCGTGCACCAGGCCACCCGCTCGATCGGGCGATCGAGCGCGCCCACCGCCAGCGGCCGCTGGCCGAGCCGCCGGGCGAGGCGCCTGCCGAAGGCCACCGCATCGGTCGGCGCTTCGAGGCGCCCATGCCAGACCAGGTCGCGGTCGCCGCCCGTCCCGGCCACCTCGATGCCGAGGACGCTCGCCAGCCGGGCATTGTTGCCGAGGCTCGGATGGGCATCGAGCGGCAGGTGGTAGGCGAACAGGCTCATGCCGCTTGCCATCAGCCGGCGCACCCGCTCGCCTCGCGTGCCGACCAGGCGGGCGTCCTCCCCCTTCCAGAACCAGCCGTGGTGGACGAGCACGGCGTCCGCCCCCAGCTCGGCGGCCGCGTCGATCAGGGCGAGGTTCGCGGTCACGCCGCTCACCAGGCGCCGGATCGGGCGCGTGCCTTCCACCTGCAGGCCGTTTGGGCAATAATCCGCGAAACGCTCGACCTCCAACCAGCGCCCCACCCTATCGGCTAATTCCGCAATGCCGACCTGGCGCGGCTCGGCCGGCCGTGTCGGGCGACCTGCCGGTCGTTTCGTTGTCCGTCCCATGCTCCGTTCACTCTGGTTATTGTTCGCGCAGGCCGTCACGGTAGGGCTGGCAGCGCTGTTCACCCTCGCGGTCCTGAGGCCGGAGTGGCTGCCGTCGGGGCTGCGCGAAACACCCGGGCCGGCGCGGATCGAGACGCCCTCGCGCCAGACCGGCGAACCCGTGCCGCCCCCGTCGGGCGACGCCTCGATTCTGTCATACGCGAGCGCGGCGAACCGCGCCATCCCCTCGGTCGTCAACGTGCTGACGAACCAGGAGGAGGCCGAAGGCCCCACCGGCAACCCGCTGCTGGACGATCCGCTGTTTCGCCGCTTCTTCGGCGACGAGGTCCCGCGACAGCCGCGCTCGAGCCTCGGGTCGGGCGTGATCATCGGCGAAGCGCTGGTCGTCACCAACCACCATGTGGTCGAGGACGCCGAGGACATCGAGGTGCTGTTCCCCGACGGGCGCAAGATCGGCGCCACCCTCGTGGGAAGCGATATCGAGACCGACCTCGCCGTGCTGCGGCTGCAGACGAACGAACCCATGCCGGCGATCGAGCTCGCCGACGTCGAGCAGGCCCGGATCGGCGACGTGGTGCTCGCCATCGGCAATCCCTTCGGGGTCGGCCAGACCGTGACGATGGGCATCATCAGCGCGCTGGGCCGCAACCAGCTCGGCATCAACACCTTCGAGAACTTCATCCAGACCGACGCCGCGATCAATCCGGGCAATTCGGGCGGGGCCCTCGTGGACACCCAGGGGCGCCTCCTCGGGATCAACACCGCGATCTACTCGCGCAGCGGTGGCTCGCTCGGCATCGGCTTCGCGATCCCGGCCTCGACCGTCAGCCACGTTACGACGCAACTGCTGAAGTCGGGCCGGGTGAGCCGCGGCTTCATCGGCGTGGAGCCGCAGGACCTCACGCCGGAACTCGCGGAGGCGCTCGACCTGCCAAGCGACAAGGGAGCGGTGATCACGGCCATCGTCAAGGGCGGGCCCGCCGAGAAGGCCGGGGTGCGAGTAGGCGACGTGCTGGTGGCGATCGGCGACGAGCCGGTGACGAACATCGCGCGGATGCTCGACATCGTGGCGCGGCAGACGCCCGGCTCGAAGGTGCGCTTCCACTTCCTGCGCGACGGCCGCAAGCTGGACATCGAAATCCGCATCGCCGAGCGCCCGGACCCGCCCCGGGCGATCCGCTAGGCGCCCATCGAGCGCCGGGGCGACATCAGCTGCCGGGCTGGCCGTCGGCCCGGGTGACTTCCGTGGATTCCCCGGGTTCCTCCGCGACGGCGTCGGGCGCGCGGCTGTGCGCCTTGATGAAGCCGGCGAGGAAGATGCCTAGCTCGTAGAGGATGACGAGCGGAATGGCCAGCATGAACTGGGACAGCACGTCCGGCGGCGTGAGCACGGCGGCCACGACGAAGGCGCCCACGATCACGTAGCGACGGGCCTTGCGCAGCTGCGAGACGTCCACGAGGCCCACCTTCACGAGCAGCATCTGCACGACGGGCACCTCGAAGGTCAGGCCGAAACCGAAGAAGATGGCGATCGTGAAATCCCAGTAGCGCTGCAGGTCCTGCAGGACATCCGCGCCCGTGTTGGCCGACATCTTGATGAAGAACTTGTAGGCGGCCGGCAGCACGAAGGTGTACGCGAAGCCGATCCCGACCACGAGGAAGAACACGCTCGAGACGATGAGCGGCAGGGCGAAGCGCCGCTCGTGCTCGTAGAGCCCCGGCGCGACGAAGGCCCAGGCCTGGTAGAGCACCCAGGGCAGCGAGACGAGGACGGCGGTAAGGAAGGCGAGCTTGGTCAGCGTGAAGAAGGCGCCGGCCTGGTCCGTAAACACCGGCTTGCTCCCCTCGGGAAGCGCCTCGTAGAGCGGCAGCGACAGGAAGCGCATGATGTCGCCGGAGAAATAGAAGCACACGCCGAACATCAGGAGCACGACGATCAGCGACTTGATCAATCGGTCCCGCAGCTCGACGAGGTGCGAAACCAGGCTTTCTTCCTCAGCCATCAGCGGAACCGTCGTCGAGGCCGCTTGCGGCCGAGTTCGCGCTCGCGTTCGATGCGGCGGTCACGGATTCTTTCCCGGGTGCGGCGCACTTCGTAAACCTTCTCCCAGTCGGTCGTGGCGGTGGTGCCGAGCGGCTCCGGCTCCTCGCCCGCGATGGACCGGCCGAGATCGTCGAGCTCCTTCTGCGTGTCCACCACGGCGGAGGTGAAGGAGCTTTCAAGGTCCTTCGCGGCGGTGGTGACCTCTTCCTTGAGGTTGCGCAGCTCGTCCAGCTCGATCTGGCGCTTGACATCCGACTTCACGTCGTTGACGTAGCGCTGCAGCTTGCCGAGCCACTCGCCGCACTGCCGGGCCACTCGCGGCAATCGCTCCGGGCCGATGACGATCAGCGCGACGACCGCCGCGATCATCAGCTCGGTGAAAGCGATATCGAACATGCGACGGGACGAAAGACGGTATCAGGAGCCGTCTCGGGGGACGGCCATATGGACTTGCCCGGATGCCCCGACATCCGGGCCTGCGACTGCCCGAGGGCGGGCGTCGGCAGGCGAGGCGTGCGCGCCCCGCCGCTGGGTCAGACCTTCTCCTTGGCCTCGACGTCGATGGTCTTGGTGGTGTTGTTCGACGCGGACGATTCGGACCCGGCCTGCTCGGTGCCCTCGCGGACACCCTCCTTGAAGCCGCGGACCGCGCTTCCGAGGTCGGAGCCGATGTTCTTCAGCTTCTTGGTCCCGAAGACCAGCATGATGATGACCAGCACGATCAACCAGTGCCAGATGCTCATCGCTCCCATCTGAATACTCCTTCATGCGGACACGCGGCGCGTGTCACTTCGGCATGGCGCCCGAGCGCAGCGGCTCCGGCCCACCCAGGACGTGGATATGGAGATGATACACCTCCTGCCTGCCGACCCGGCCGTTGTTGACCACGATGCGAAAACCGTCGGGGCTGCCGTGCTCGCGGGCGAGGCGCGGCGCGAGTGTCAGCATGCGGCCCAGCACCGGCTCGTGACGCTCGTCGGTACTGTAAAGATTGTCGACATGCGCCTTGGGAATCAGCAGGAAATGCAACGGCGCGGCCGGATTGATGTCGTGGAAGGCGAGGATTTCCTCGTCCTCGTACACCTTGCGCGCCGGGAGCTCGCCGCGGACGATCCGGCAGAAAAGACAGTCGTGGGAATCGCTCATCTCGATCGGGTTCTGGATCAGCTTGAGGTCCTGCCGGGCGTGGCGGGCCGGGCAGCCTTCTCGGCCAGGCCCGAGACGCCCTCGCGCCGGGCCAGCTCGGCGAGCACGTCGCCGGGCCCGAGATCGAAGTGCGCCAGCAGCACCAGGGTATGGAACCAGAGGTCGGCCGTCTCGCGGACGATGGCGCCCCGCTCGCCGTCCTTGCCGGCCATCACGGTCTCGGTCGCCTCCTCGCCGATCTTCTTCAGGATCGCGTCGGTCCCCTTGGCGAACAGGGTGGCGACATAGGAGACCTCGGGATCGGCGCCGCGGCGCGAGGCGATCAGGGCCCCGAGCCGCTCGAGCAGCTCCGGCGAGGCGGAAGGCGGGGTTGCGGCGGCCATCGGGCGAACTCCTACTTGCGGTAGATCTCGTCGGGGTCACGCAGCACCGGGTCCACCGACTCCCAGCGGTCGCCGTCGAGCCGGCGGAAGAAGCAGGAATGGCGACCGGTGTGGCAGGCGATGCCGCCCACCTGCTCGACCTCGAGCAGGACCACGTCGGCATCGCAGTCGAGCCGGATCTCGCGCACCCGCTGCACATGCCCGGATTCCTCGCCCTTGCGCCAGAGGCGCGAGCGCGAACGCGACCAGTAGACCGCCCTGCCGCTGGCCGCGGTTTCGGCGAGCGCCTGGCGATTCATCCACGCGAGGGTGAGCACGCGACCGGTGCCCGTCTCCTGGGCGATCGCCGGGACGAGGCCGTCACGGTCGAAGCGGACTTCCTCGATCCACGCGGGCAAGGTGGGGGCCGGGGCCGTCGTCATTCGAGCCTCATGGGAATGCCGTGGGCGGCCATGTAGCGCTTGGCCTCCGGAATCGTGAACTCGCCGAAGTGGAAGACGCTCGCCGCGAGCACCGCATCCGCGCCGCCGATCGTCACGCCGTCGACCAGGTGCGACAGCTCGCCGACGCCGCCCGAGGCGATCACCGGGACCTCGACCGCGTCGCTCACCGCGCGCGTCAGCGCCAGGTCGAATCCCTGCCGCGTGCCGTCGCGGTCCATGGAGGTGAGCAGGATCTCGCCGGCGCCCAGGCGCACGACCTCGCGCGCCCATGCGACCACCTCGAGCCCGGTGGCGCGCCGCCCCCCATGGGTGAACACCTCCCAGCGCCCCTCGCCCGTGGACTTGGCGTCGATGGCGGCGACGATGCATTGCGAGCCGTAGCGATCGGCCGCCTCGGCGATCAGCCGGGGATTCTGGATGCCCGCCGTATTGATGGACACCTTGTCGGCGCCGGAGTTGAGCAGTCGGCGAACGTCCTCGACGCGCCGCACGCCGCCCCCGACGGTCAGCGGGATGAAGACCTGGTCCGCTACCCGCTCGATGACCTGCAGGATGATGTCGCGCTCGTCGCTGGAGGCGGTGATGTCGAGGAAGGTGATTTCGTCGGCGCCCTGCTCGTCGTAGCGGCGGGCGATCTCGACGGGATCGCCGGCATCGCGAAGCGAAACGAAGTTCACGCCCTTCACGACGCGGCCGGCGGTCACGTCGAGGCAGGGAATGATGCGCTTGGTGAGCAAGGGTGCAGTGCTCGGTTGCCGGGGGTCCGTCACGTGGCCTCAGCCACCGGCCGTGAGCTGGTCGGCGCGCGCCTGGGCCTGGGCGAAGTCGAGCTTGCCCTCGTAGAGGGCGCGGCCCAGGATGACGCCCTGGACGCCCTCCTCCTCGACCGCGCAGAGCTTCTCGATGTCTTCCATTCCCGAAACGCCGCCCGACGCGAACACAGGCACCACCAGCTCGCTCGCGAGCCGCACGGTGGCCTCGATGTTGATGCCGGTGAGCATGCCGTCGCGGCCGATGTCGGTATAGATCACCCCCTCGATCCCGTAGTCCTCGAACTTGCGGGCGAGGTCGAGCACGTCGTGCTTGGTGAGCTTGCTCCAGCCGTCGGTGGCGACCTTTCCTTCGCGCGCGTCCAGTCCGACCAGGATCCGGCCCGGGAACGCGCCGCAGGCGTCGTGCAGCAGGCCGGGGTCGCGCACCGCCGCGGTGCCGATGATCAGGTAGGAGAGCCCGTCGTCGAGGTAGCTCTCCATGGTGTCGAGGTCGCGGATTCCGCCGCCGAGCTGGACCGGGATGTCCTCGCCGACCGCATCGACGATCTCGCGGATCACGGCCTGGTTCCGGGGCTTGCCGCCGACGGCACCGTCGAGGTCCACGAGATGGAGCCGGCGCGCGCCCAGTTCCACCCATTGCACCGCCATCGAGACGGGATCCTCGGAGAAGACCGTTTCGTCCTCCATCACGCCCTGGCGCAAGCGGACACAGCGACCATCCTTGATGTCGATAGCGGGGATCAGCAGCATAGTTTCAGGAGTCGTGGGGAGTGTCGTCGGCGTGGGGGGTGCGCCTTATGGGCGCCAGCCGATGAAGTTCTCGTAGAGCTTCAATCCGTGGCCCGAACTCTTCTCGGGGTGGAACTGGGTCGCAAAAATGTTATCCCGCGCCACCGCACAGGTAAAGCGGCGGCCGTATTCACAATCGCCCACGCAATCCTGCGGATCGCCCGGCGCGAAATGGTAGCTATGGACGAAATAGAAATAGGCCTCGTCCGGAATTCCGGCCCAGACCGGATGTTCGCGCAGTTGCCGCACCCGGTTCCATCCCATGTGCGGCACCTTCAGCCGGCGGCCGTCGGGGCCGACCGTGGTGCGAGGATCGAAGCGGACGACCTCGCCCGCCAGCAGCCCGAGACCGGGCGTGTCGCCCTCGGCGCTGCGCTCGAACAGCATCTGCGCGCCGATGCACACGCCGAACATCGGCTTCTCGCGGGCGGCGCGCAGCACCTCCTCGCGCAGGCCGGATTCCTCGAGGTGTCGCACGCAATCGGGCATGGCGCCCTGGCCCGGGAAGACGACCCGGTCGGCCGCCGCCACCTCGGACGGATCCCCGGTGACCACGACGCGCCACTTCGGCGCCACATGTTCGAGCGCCTTTGCGACGGAGTACAGGTTGCCCATCGAGTAATCGACGACCGCGATGGTGCTCATCGGTACGACTCGGTGACTGGGGGATTGCCTCGGGACGCCGCCCGGCTGAAGCTCAGAGCGCTTCCTTGGTCGACGGAATGCGATCGCCCACGCGCGGATCGAACTCCACCGCCATGCGCAGCGCCCGGCCGAACGCCTTGAAGATCGTCTCGCACTGGTGATGGGCGTTCGCGCCGCGCAGGTTGTCGACATGCAGCGTCACCGCCGCATGGTTGACGAAGCCCTGGAAGAACTCGCGGGCGAGGTCCACATCGAAGGTGCCGATCATCGCGCGGGCGAAGTCCACGTGCCACTCGAGGCCGGGCCGGCCGGAGAGGTCGACGACGACCCTCGAGAGGGCCTCGTCGAGCGGGACATAGGCATGGCCGTAGCGGCGGATCCCCTTCTTGTCGCCGACTGCCCTGGCGAAGGCCTGTCCCAGGGTGATGCCGACGTCCTCGACCGTGTGGTGCGCATCGATGTGCAGGTCGCCGTCGGCATGGACTTCGAGGTCCACGAGCCCATGGCGCGCGATCTGGTCGAGCATGTGGTCGAGGAAGGGAACACCGGTGGCGAGCGTCTGCCGTCCGGTGCCGTCGAGATCGATCGCGACACGGATGCGGGTTTCGGCCGTGTTGCGGGAGACTTCTGCGCGTCTGTTCACGATGGACCTGCGCCTTGCGGCGCGATTGGCGGATGGCGGCCCCGTCGGGCGGGATCGCCGAGCCCCTGATTGTAACCGCAGACCCGGCCCGCCGTCCGGCGGGCGCCCGGCGGCGCCCCTGCCGGCGATGCCGGGGCTCAGCCGCGCGACAGCCCCCGGATCCGCAACCGCGCGGCCTCGGCATGGGCGGCCAGGCCCTCGCCATCGGCCAGGGTCGCCGCGAGCTCGCCCAGCGGCACGGCGGCCGCGGCGGACACGCCGACCAGGCTGGTGCGCTTCTGGAAGTCGTACACCCCGAGCGGTGACGAGAAGCGCGCCGTGCGCATCGTGGGCAGGACGTGGTTGGGCCCGGCGCAGTAGTCGCCGATCGATTCGGATGCGTAGGGCCCGAGGAAGATCGCGCCGGCGTGGCGGATCCGGTCGGCCCAGCGTTCGGCATCGGCCACCGACAGCTCCAGGTGCTCCGGGGCGATGCGGTTGGCGATCTCGCAGGCCTCGGCGAGGTCGCGCACCCGGATCAGCGCCCCGCGATCGGTGAGGGAGCGCCGGATGACGTCGCGACGCGGCATGGTGTCGATCAGGCGGTCGATCGAGGCCCCGACCCGGTCGATGTACGCCGCGTCCGGGCAGAGCAGGATCGACTGGGCCATCTCGTCGTGCTCGGCCTGCGAGAACAGGTCCATCG
>CAZDYQ010000096.1:0-11368 GCA_964509685.1 uncultured Burkholderiaceae bacterium | reverse complement strand
ATGGTGCTGGTGCTGATCGTGGGCGCGCTCGCGCAGCGGCCCATGGCCCGCTACATCAACGACGCCATGAAGGAGAGCTCCCAGCGCCAGGGACTGGCCGTGGAGGCGGTCGAGGGGCTCGAGACGCTCAAGGCCAACAATGCGCTCGGCTACGTGCAGCAGCGCTGGGAGTGGTACACCGCGACCATCGCGAACGCCTCGACCCGGGGCCGCCTGATCTCGAACATGGTGATCAACGCGGGCGCGCTGATCCAGCAGATGGCGACCGTCGCCACCGTCGTGATCGGCGTGTACCTCATCCATGACGCACGCCTCTCGATGGGGGGCCTGATCGGCGCGGTGATCCTCGGGGGGCGCGCGATCGCCCCGCTCGCCCAGCTGTCGGCCCTCGCGGTGCGACTGCAGCAGTCGCGCGCGGCCTTCGACGGCCTGCAGGCGGTGATGGACAAGTCGGTCGAGCGCGATCCCGACCGGACCTATCTCAGCGTGCCCGGCCTGCGCGGCGACCTCGTCTTCCGCGAGGTGGACTTCGCCCATTCCCAGGAGGGACTGCCGCTCTTCCGGGGCCTGAACCTCACCATCCGCGCCGGCGAGCGGGTGGCGATCCTGGGGCGCACGGGCTGCGGCAAGTCCACCCTGCTGCGCCTTGGCGCCGGCCTCTACACGCCGAACTCCGGGATCGTCACGCTCGACGGCATCGATACCCGGCAGATCGATCCCGCCGAACTGCGCGCGGCCGTGGGCCTGCTGCCGCAGGACGCGCGGCTCTTCCTCGGCACGCTGCGCGAGAACCTCGACATGGCGCGCGCCGACCGCGTGGTGGACGACGCCAGGCTGATCGATGCGCTGCGCAACTTCGGCCTGGAGCGCTTCGTGGCCCAGCATCCGCGCGGGCTCGACATGTTCATCGGCGAGGATGGCCAGGGCCTCTCGGGCGGCCAGAAGCGGCTGGTCACGCTGGCCCGCCTCGCGCTGCGCGATCCGGCCATCGCGCTCCTCGACGAGCCGAGCAGCGGCCTCGATCCCAACACCGAGAAGCAGGTCCTGCAGTCCCTCGCGCGCTGGGCCTCCAGCGGCGAGCGGCCGCGCACCCTCGTCATCGTCACCCACCGGCCGCAGATCATGGAGATCGTCGATCGCGTCATCGTCATGGAGGCGGGCAGCATCATCCTCGATGCGCCGCGCGACCAGGCGATGCAGGCGCTGCAGCGCGGTATCACGATCCCCGCCGCCAAGGTCGCGGCCGTATGAGCACCGCCACCTTCGAATACGGCGAAAGCCCCCGGCTCGCCTTCCTGACAGTGGCGCTCATGCTGCTGACGCTCGGCGGCTTCATCCTCTGGGCGTCCTGGGCCGAGCTCGAGGAGGTCACGCGCGGCCAGGGTCGCGTCGTGCCGTCCAGCAAGGAGCAGGTGATCCAGAGCCTCGATCCCGGCATCCTCACCGAGCTCCTGGTTCGCGAGGGCGACGTGGTCGAGAAGGGCCAGCTGCTGCTGCGCATCGACCCGACGCGCGCCGAGGCGATGTACCGCGAGCTCGAGGCCAAGGCGGTCGCGCTCGCCGCCACCGCCGCCCGGCTGCGCGCCGAGGCGTACGGGGGCAAGCTCGAATTTCCCGACAAGGTCAGGGCGCATCCCGAGGTCCTCCGCCGCGAGACCGACGTGTACAAGTCGCGCGTGCGCGCGCTCGAGGAGAGCCTCGCGGGCCTCAATCGCGGCATCGCCCTGCTCGATCGCGAGATCTCGATCACCGAGCCGATGGTGGGACGCGGCCTGGTCTCGGAGGTGGAGCTGCTGCGCCTCAAGCGCCAGCGCAACGACCTCGCGCTCCAGGCGGCCGACCGACGCAACAAGTTCAGCGCCGACGCGGCCGCGGATCTCACGAAGGTCGAGTCCGAGCTCGCGCAGACCAACGAGACCCTCATCGCGCGCGCCGAGACCTTCGCCCGGACCGAGATCCGCGCGCCGATGAAGGGCACGGTCAAGAGCATCAAGATCAACACCATCGGGGGCGTGGTGCAGGCCGGCCAGGACATCATGCTGATCGTGCCGACCGAGGACACGCTCGTGATCGAGGCCTACGTGCGGCCGGCCGACGTCGCCTTCCTGCATCCGGGCCAGAAGGCCATCGTGAAGATCAGCGCCTACGACTACGCCATCTACGGCGGCCTCGACGGCGTGGTCGAGCACATCAGCCCGGATACGCTGCGTGACGAACGCCGCGGTGGCGCGCCGGCCACCGACGTGCCGAACGAGGAATCCTCCTTCTACCGCGTGCTGGTCCGCACCAGCCAGACCAGCCTGCGTACCCCCGCGGGGCAGGAGCTTCCGATCATCCCCGGAATGACGGCTTCGGTGGAAATGCTTTCGGGCACGAAAACTGTCATGCAGTACCTGTTGAAGCCCGTCAATCGCGCCGCCGAGGCGATGCGAGAGCGGTAACCCTGCCACGGCCCGGAGCACCCCCCACCGCATGCGAATCCTGCTGATCGGCGCAAGCGGCCAGCTGGGCCACGAACTGAACCGCTCCCTGCAGGCGCTCGGCGAGATCATCGCACCGGACCGTGCGAGCCTCGAGCTGCGCGACATACCGGCGCTGCACTCGACGATCCGTGCGCTGCGGCCGGACGTCGTCGTCAATGCCGCCGCCTTCACCGCCGTCGACCTGGCCGAATCCAATGCGGAGGAAGCCATGGCCGTCAATGCCACCGCGGTGGGCGCCATGGCGGACGCCTGCAAGGAGCGCGGCACCCTGCTGGTCCACTACTCCACGGACTACGTGTTCGACGGGCTCGGCGGCGCGCCCTACGACGAGTCCGCGCTGCCCTCTCCCGTCAACGTGTACGGGCGCACGAAGCTCGCCGGCGATCGCGCCCTCCTCGAATCGGGCTGCCGCCACCTGCTGCTTCGCATCAGCTGGCTCTACTCGCTGCGTCGACGCAACTTCGTGCGCGCCGTGATCGCCCAGGCGCGCGCCGGGAAGTCCCTGCGCGTCGTCAGCGACCAGCGGTCCGCACCGACGCCCGCCTGGCTGGTGGCCGACCTCAGCGCGCATCTCGTGGACCGGATCCTGCACGGCGGCCCGGATGCCCCCACCGGGCTGCTCAACCTGAGCTGTTCGGGCGACTGTACCTGGCACGACTTCGCGCAGGCGATCTTCTCCCACCTCGCGCTGCATCCCGACCTCATGCGCAGCTTCGGCATCGATGCCGTGCCGACCATCGAGCCGATCAGCAGCGGCCAGTACCCGACAGCGGCGCGACGTCCGCTCGACACGCGACTCGCCCTCGACCGGCTGCTCGCCACCGGCCTGTACGCCACGCACTGGCGCTCGGCGCTCGACTTCACGCTCGGCACGCTGCTGCCGCCCGGTGAGGCCGCCAGGGCCGCAGGCGCCGCGCCCCCGGCCAAGGCCCCGTCCTGATCCCTGGATCGCGACGGGCCGCCGTCCGCGAACCCCGCGGGTTCAGGAAGCTGGCGCGAAGAGCGCCCGGCTGATCCGGGTCACCGGGTTGTCCGGAAGGTCGACATCCTCGAAGCGCAGGATCTCGCCGGGCTCGATGCGTCGGCGCACGACCGCATCGTGCAGCGCGCCGATCGGCACGTGGCCCGGAACGTCCTCGAGACGCGCCGCCTCGCCGCGCACCTCGAAGCCGCCATGCCCGTGTTCGATGCGCATGCCCGGCTCGAGACGCCGCTTGGCGATCGCCACCACCCCGATCCGCGGCCGCGGCGAGTTGTCGATGAGGGGCCCGCCGCCATCGAGCACCCGCCGCAGCGTCTTGGCCACCTCGAGCGAGCAGAGGTGATACGGCTTGACGAGGACGTAGTACGGCCCGTCGCCGAGCTTGTAGTAGCGCAGCATCGTCGCCTGGTCCTCGTCGTGGCGGGCGACGAGGAAGACGCCCGGCACCTGCCGGTTCGACAGGATGTAATCGGCGATCGGCTCGCCCGCCTCCTCGGCGAGCGCGGCGAGCTGGGCGGCACCCGCCTGCAGGTCGTGGGTGGCGGGACCCAGGAGGCCCTGGCGCAGGATGCCGCCGCCGAGGCCGTTGGCGATCAGCGCCTGCTCCATCTGGACCTTGGTGCCGTCGGTGGCGCCGGTGGTGTTGAGCACGCTGATCCCCTGGCGTTTCGCCCAGTACGCCATTTCCTCGGGATCGGGATTCAGGTTGAGGAAGCCCTTGAGGTTGCCGTACACCAGCGGCGCAAAGCCCATCGCCAGGGCCTCCTCGCGCAGCGCCGCCATGCAGCCGGGCTGGTCGCCCTCGGCCTCCGTCACGAGCCCGCTGGCCGCGAAATGGCTGCCCGTGGTGACATGGAACTCGGTGTTGAGGCTCACCAGCGGCAGGCCGGCCGCCACCGCCTTCTCGGCCGCCGCCGTCGCGAGCGCCACGTCGCCGCTGCACTCGACGACGACATCCGAGCGCTCGATCACGGCGTCGAGCGAATCCGTCAGCAGTTCCGGCGCGGGGCAGTCGGGAATCGAGTCGAAGGGCCGCCGGGTGTGGATCGCGGACAGACGCAGGTCGGGCCGGTGCCGCAGGATCATGGAGGCCACGCTGCGCCCGATGGCCCCGGTGCCGAGCAGGCCCACCCGGCCCGGTGGCCGCCGGTCCGGGCGGTCCGACCCCGTCATCTAGCGTACGACCACGTCGGGGATCAGCGTCACGAAGCGGCCGCCCCACTCCCGCACGACCGACATGCGCGCCATCGCCTCGTCGGCCCAGTTCCAGGGCAGGATGATGACGTAGTCGGGGCGGGCGGCGACCAGGTCCTCGGGCGCGCGCACCGGAATGCCGGTGCCCGGCAGGAGGCGACCCTGCTTGTGGGGATTGTGCTCGATCGTGAAGTCGATGAAGTCCGTGCCGACCCCGAGGTAGTTGAGCAGGGTGTTCCCCTTCGCGGGTGCGCCGATCGCGCAGATCCGGCGGCCTTCGTCCTTGGCCTGGCAGAGGAACTGCAGGATGCGCCGCTTGGAGGCGGCCACCTGCTCGCCGAACTGCGTGTAGGTCTCGATGCGGTCGAGGCCGGCCGCCCGCTCCGCGGCGAGGACCCGATCGACGGCGGAGGTGACGGGCTGCAGGCCGGTGTCGGCGCGCTGGGCATAGACGCGCAGCGAACCGCCATGGGTGGGCAGTTCCTCGACATCGAACACCACCAGCCCGCAGCGCTCGAGGATGCGGCGGAAGGTTCCCAGCGAGTGGTAGTAGTAGTGCTCGTGGTAGATGGTGTCGAACTGGTTCTTCGTGATCAGGTTGAGCGCATGGTGGAACTCGAAGCTCGCGACACCCTGTGGCTTGAGCAGTTCGCGAAAGCCGGACACGAAGTCCACGATGTCGGGCACATGCGCGACCACGTTGTTCGCCGGCATGAGGTCGGCGGCATAGCCGAGCTCGCGCAGCTCGAGCGCGGTCTGGCGCCCGAAGAAGCGGCGCTCGACGGGGATCCCGATGGCTTCGGCCGCCGCGGCGGTGCTCGCCGTGGGCTCGACGCCCAGCACGCGAATGCCCCGGGCCTTGTACCACTTGAGGAGATAGCCGTCGTTCGAGGCGATCTCGACCACCAGGCTGTCAGGCCCGAGGCCGAACCGCTCCGTCGAGACGTCCGCGAAGCGACGGGCGTGCTCCACCCACGCCTGCGTCACCGAGGAGAAGTACGGATACTCCGCGGAGAAGATGTGGTCGGGCGTTTCGAAATCGGGCGCCTGTACGAGCAGGCAGTTCCCGCACACCATGGCGCGCAGCGGGAAGAAGGGTTCCATCATGTCGGCCTGCTCGGGCTTGCGCAGGGCGTTCGACAGGGGCTGCATCCCGAGGTCGACCAAGGTGTGGGAAAGCGGCGAGTGGCAGAACTTGCACAGGCGCCTTCCGGCTCCCTGCAGGGACTTCTCGACGGAGCCGGCCTCGGGCATGGAACCCGGACTGCCAACTTCGGGCATGACAACAGCGCTCATCGGTCACCTCCAACAGCGCTTCCAGACTACCCGCGAGGCATTAAGCCGGCCTTAAGTCGATCCTCGCGGACCCGCTCACGGATGCTCCGATTCGCGGTGAGTGTGCACATTGTCACGCCTGTGCGGGCGCGACGGGCGATTGACCCCCTCGCCGGCGCAGCGCCCGGGTGATCTCGCGCAGGGTACGCCGCTCCTCGCCGGTAAGCGGCGCGAGGATCCACTGCACGAGCGCGATGGCCATGCACAGGACCGCCGCTTCGCCCAGCACCAGGTAGACATTCTCCGCACTGGTGAGGAAACGCGCCGCAAGGCCCATCGCCACTGCCGGGAGGAAGAGCTTCGCGATGCCGGCGAAGGGCATCCGGTACGTGATTTCACGACGACGCAGGCCCACCAGGGCAAACCAGATGACGAGAGCCTCCTCGATGGCGAGCGCGGCGACCACATGCAGGAGATTGCCGCCGGCGGCGAGCGCACCGAAACCGATCGGGATGCCCGCGAGCGCAGCGAGCGAGCTGCGCAGCATCAGGTCGGTGTGGCGCGAGGTATTCAGGAACAGCTCGATGTTGCGCTTGATCACGATCAGGCCCAGCAGGCCCATGAAGCCGATCACCAGCCATTCGACGTCGGCGTACTTCTCCCCGCCCACCCAGTGGATCATCGTGCCGCCATGCGCGACGAGCACGCCCACCAGCAGGGCGATCGGGAACAGGCCGAGCTTGAGCAGGACCGAGTGGTGCAACGCGAGCTGCCGCATGTCGTTCGTGCGAGCGAACGTCGCGATGATCATGGTCCGGATCATGCCGAAGAACAGCTCGCTCGGCAGATACTTGCGCACCTGGTCCGCCAGCATGCGGGCGAAGCCGAACGCGGCCGTCGCGCCCAGGCCGAGAAAGCGCTCTATCCCGAGCACGAAGATGTTCGGGGCGGAGACGATCTGGGCGAGCGACGTAAGAAAGTTGTGGCGGGCCACCGCGAACAGCTGTCCCACCCGGGGTTCGCGCCAGTCGCCCGGCTCGATCGGCGCTTCGCGCCGGTCGCGCGCCCGGGCCACCAGCAAGGCGATCGTCACGACCGCCAGCGCGAGGCAGAAGGTGGCCACCTCGAGCCGCACCACCAGCCACAGGTCCACGTGGTAGAAGCCGAGCGCCCCCAGCGAGAGGACGACGACCGTACAGAGGTTCTTCAGCAGGATGCTGAGCTGGTTCGCGCCCTGCATCAGCAGCGAATCCATCACCGTGTCCTTCAGGTAGCGCAGCATGCCGTCCAGGCACGCGACGAGCAGGTAGATCCGGAAGACCCAGAGCCAGTCGTGAAGCCCGACGAAACGCGCGAGGTTCTCCGCGAACACCAGCGCAAGGAGCGAGCCGATCACGAGGCAGGCGCCGCGCAGCGCGACCATGCGTCCGACGAAGCGCCAGAACACGCGCTGCGGGGCATGGATGCGGTAGCTGGGCAACCAGATCGCGGCCACCCAGTCGGTGCCGAAGGTGGACAGGCCGATCAGGATCTCGACGAAGGCCATCGACGCGACCAGCGCGCCGAACTCCTCGCGCTCCAGCAGGCGCGCGAGCAGCGCGAAGGCGAGGAAGCCGAGGATGCCCGAGCCGAGCTTGCCGAAAAGAAAGGCGAACAGGCTGCGCTTGACGCGCTGGCCTGTGTAGTAGTCCCTCATCGAACGGGACGGGCTGCCGCGGCCCGGTGCAGTGCCTGGAGCATGCCTCGCGCCACGGCCTGTGGGGAGTGCTCCTCGAGAACGCAACGCCGGCCCGCCTCGGCCAGCCGATGCCAGAGCGACGCATCGGAGCCCAGGGTCTCGAAGCACCGGGCGAGGTCGGCGGGCGTGGCGGCCACCAGCCCGTTGGCGCCGTCGCGCAGCTCGTAGAATTCACCCACCCCGATCACCGGGGTGCCCATGTTGAACGCATCGCCGACCAGGCCCCAGCCCATGGCGTCGGATGGACAGAAGACCGCCAGCGACTCGCCGATCAGGCGCAAGGCATCGGAACGCGGCAGCGAGGGGATGTGCTCGCAGCGTTCGCCCCAGCGCGAGAGCCGGGCGAGCGCGCGCTCGGCGACCTTGTCGCCGGGCGGACCGACGAGGGTGGCCCGGGCGTTCGGCGACGCGGCGAGGAAGGCATCGATGTACCGCCCCAGGTTGGCCGCGCCCTTCCAGTGCGACATCGAGCCGATATAGACGAGCCGGTCGGCCCGGCGTCCTTCCAGGGGCGGCGGCTCCCCGGCCCCGGGCAAGGGCGGATGCGGCCAGGCGACATAGCTGTAGCGCGAGGGATCGGCCGCCTCGCGCATCGCCTGGCGCTCGGCCGGGTTGGCGATCATGTAGTGATCGACGAAGGCATCGAAGCGGCGATGCTTGAGGCGATTGACCAGCGGCCGCAGCGCCTTGATGCCGAGGTATTCGCGTCGCGCGAGTGCCTGGGGCGCGAACCACTGCTCGACATGGAGCAGGTGCGGCGCGGGATGCATCGCCTGGATCCGCCGGCCAAAGTCCGCCAGGAAGTCGCAGGAGCTGACGATGACGTCCGGGGCGAACTCGGCGGCCCAGCGAATCAGGTCGTCCCCGATCAGCTCCGGGGCATGGTTGCGTGAATGCAGCGAGCCGGCGATCCGCCGGACCTCGATCCCCGGCAGGCTGGCCTGGAGCTGCGCATCGTGCCCCTTCAGGTTGTCCCTGGCGCCGGCGATCACGCGGCACTGCACATGGCCGTCGCGGGCAAGCGCCGCCCATACCTGGGCGAGCTCGTTGGCGACGGGATCGAATGCCGGATAGACGGCCGCGATGCGCAGCGCCCGCGGTCCGGCGTGCCCGGGCCCCGGGCCGGGATCGGTCGATCGAGCCCCCGGGCCGGTCGCGTCTGCCGGCGGATTGTCGGACAGGGATTCAGCGGACATCGGTTCAACGGACTCCGTTCGGACGCCCGACGTGCCCGCGATCGCTCGGCGCTGCGGGCGCGGGCGTTCAGCCGGCGACGGCCGTCTCGGCCCGTTTCGCAGGCATGTAGCGGTCGACCAGCTCCCGGGTGTTCTGGATGTTGCCACGGCTCGAGGCGCCGAAGACGATCGACTCGATGTTCGGCTGCTCGGCGATCCACTGGATGGCTTCCTTGGGCGGAATCGCGCCGGAGGCGAACACCGACATCGCCACGGCGCGGAAGCGCCGGTTCTCCAGCGCGCGGGCATACGCCTCGAAGCCGCCGCACATCCGGAAGCCGATCTTGTTGATGTTCGAGCACACGATCGGGTTCTCGATCCCGACCTCCTCGAGCATGTCGAGCAGGCGCGGCATGTTCATGGTGATGAAGCCCGGCTCGGCGCCGTACTTGTTGCGCACGTGCTCGGCGAAGATGCGGAACGCATCCTTGAACCCCAGGCCGAGCAGGAGGTCGACAACGACGTTCTGCAGGAAGATCACCGGCGTCTTCAGCCCCTGGAACATCTTCATCTCGGCATCGATCAGCAATGTCGTGATGCCTTCGACGTCCTTGCGTGCAAGGGACATGCCCCCGCGCATGGCCGCATCGAGCAGGCCGCCGTCGGGCATGAAGCGCTTGAGCGCGCCCAGCATGCCGAATTCGGTCACGGCATTGGCGTACTTGTGCGCGTACGGCATGCAGGGATAGAAGAGGTAGTCGGCGTAGCGCGACGGATGCATCCGCATGTGGTCGCAGATCTCGGCGATCCGGTCGTGCGTCGTGCACATGAAGGTGCGGATGCCTTCGTCATAGGCGATGTCGAGCACATCGATGATCGCCTGGGTGTCCTGGAAGCGCATGGCCTGGGCACGCGCCTTTTCCTCCGACATGTGGTTCACGCCGAAGAACTGGTTGTCGCCAAAGAGCAGTCGGTCCATTGTCGTTCTATCTCCGTATTCGGTATGCCGGCTGCGGTTCAGCGCGCACCGAAGAACAGGCCTCGCCGGCGCTTCGGGGCGGCGGCAGCGGCGGCGGCCGCAGCGGCCTGCGCCGAGGAGGTCCGGGTACCCGCCTGGGCATCGGCGATGATCATCGAGATGACGCGGTCGGTCATCGCGGCATCGCCGAAGGAATTCTCGTTGCTGGGCGTGCGGGCCTCGACGCAGCGGGCGAAATGATCGAGCTGGGCCGAGTATTCCTCGCCCCGGATGTAGAACCACACCGGTTCCGTCAGCTCGGTCGTGTAGCGCACGTTCCAGCCCGGCTTGTAGCCTTCCGGGATCTTCGCGTTGTCGCGCAGGAACACCTGGCATTCCTGCCGGTCGGCGTAGATCCGACCCGCGGTGCCCCAGATCGTGATCTTGGTGGTCATCTTCCGGTAGGACTCGTCGCTCCAGTTCACCGAGATCTGCGCGGTCTTTCCGTCATCGAAGTACAGCGTGCCGAACACCTCGTCGTCGGTGTCGGCGGAGAAGACCGGATTGAGCACCGACCCGCCGACGGATGAAGGCTCGCCGAAATACCAGTTCACGAGATTGATCGGGTGGGCGGCGTAGTCGTAGAGGCAGCCGCCGCCCTCGGAGCGCTGGGTGCGCCAGGTCGAACCCTTCGGGCGCAGGACCACCGGGCCGTAGGCCTCGGCCAGTACGTGCGTGACCCGGCCGATGGCGCCGGCATCCACCAGGCGCTTGACTTCGCGGAAGGCGCCGACGAAGCGGTTGTGGTACCCGACCTGGTTGACGAGATTGCGCTCCTCGGCCATGCGGACGAGCTCCGCGCCCGCCGCGCTGTCGAGACAGAAGGGCTTCTCGCAGAAAACGTGCAGGCCGCGCTCGAGCGCGGTACGCACCATCTGCTCGTGCATCTTCGAAGGCGTCGCGATCACGACCGCGTCGAGCTCGACCTGGTCGAGCATCTTCTCGTAGTCGGCGTACGTCGGCACCCCGGTGTACTTGCCGAGCACGTCGAGCAGGTAGCCCGTGGCGTCACAGACCGCCACGACCTTGACCAAGGGATGGGCGTTGATGATCGCGAAGTGCGACAGCCCCATCTTTCCCAATCCAACCACTGCTAGCTTGACCATTTGCGTCCCGGGCTCATGCCCAATTGATTTTCGTTTCGGCGAAGCGGCATCGGGCCGCCCGCACACGTCTTCTCGTTCGTCGTCCACGCAGCGCCCACGCGGACATCGCCGCCGGGCACGCGCCATGCCCGGCGGGCCCCGGCGGCGCCGTATCCGGCAGCGCGCGGCCTCAGTACTCGTTGAAGGTGGCGCCGAGGATCGCGATGCCGGAGTTGCTCAGGATCCCTGCGAGCTGCGCGATGTCGCGGGAGCGGGTGATGCCCTTGCGGCCCACGATCACCGCGGCCCGGGCCCGCTGCGCCACCACCTGGGCATCGGAGGCCTGCTGGGCCGACGGCGTGTCGATGAGGATCACGTCGTAGCGGCTGGTCAGCTCGTTCAGGAACTGGGCGAACTC
>CAZDYQ010000095.1:0-11518 GCA_964509685.1 uncultured Burkholderiaceae bacterium | reverse complement strand
GGCGCCCTGCCGCAGGCGCAGGTCCAGGCCTTCGTCGACAGGCAGCTCGCCCGCGTCGACTGAGCCCGGCCCCGCGGCCCGCGACCGCCCTCAGATCACGACTTCGATCAGGCTGGGACCCTTGGTCGCCAGGCCCCGCCGCATGGCCTCGATGAGGCCGTCGAGGTCGGTCACCCGGGTAGCGTCCACGCCCTGGGCGCGCGCCATGGCGCTCCAGTCGACCACCGGCTGGTCCACCGTCAGCATGCGGATCGCGTTCGGCCCCGGGTCCGTCACGCCGACGCCCGTCAGCTCGCCGCGCAGGATCTGGTAGCCACGGTTGGCGAACACCAGGACGAGCACGTCGAGCGATTCGCGCGCCATCGTCCACAGCGACTGCACGGTGTACATGCCGCTGCCGTCGCCCTCGAGGCAGATGACCTTGCGGTCCGGGCAGGCGACCGCCGCGCCCACTGCGCAGGGCAGGCCGAACCCGATGGAACCGCCGCGGCTCGAGAGCCAGTCGTGGGGTGCCGCGGTGGCGGTCGGCACGGGAAAGCCGCGGCCCG
Source organism: uncultured Burkholderiaceae bacterium (assembly GCA_964509685.1). Lineage (GTDB taxonomy): Bacteria > Pseudomonadota > Gammaproteobacteria > Burkholderiales > Burkholderiaceae_E > JAMLIN01. The sequence goes on along the minus strand of CAZDYQ010000095.1, from coordinate 10,970 downwards.
AGGTCACCGCCTCGTCCACCACGATCGCGTTCTCGGGCATCAGGGCGGCCAGCACGAGACCGATGTTCTCCAGCGTCATCCCGGTGCTCGGCAGCGCGGGGCGATCGAGCTCGGCGACCCCGGCGGGCGCCACGCCGAGCGCGTCCACGGACTCCGCCAGCGCCCTCAGGGCGCCGAGGATGTCGTCCCCGATCTCCGCCAGTCGCGTGATCCGGCAATCGGGCGGCGTCGTCACGCTGGGCTTGTCCGGATAGGCGAAGAAGCTCACCGGCGGCTGCGTGCCGACCAGGATCATTTCGCCGTAGGGTTTGAGGAGCTCCAGGGCCTGGTCCACCGGATACGGCAGGCGGCGCACCATCACCCGTCCCGCGCCCCGCTCCAGCCTCGCGACCATGCCCTCGGCAAAGAGGGTGCAGCCGGTCCTGGCCGCGATCCGGCCGGCGAGCTCCAGCCCCTCGCCACGCAGCGCCGCCCCGCCCAGGAGCAGCCCCGCCTTGCGGCCCGAGCGCAGCGCTTCGGCCGATGCCCTGATCGCCTGCGGATCCACCGCCGGACGCGCCGGCGGCTCCTCGGCCTTCGCCGGGCCGTCGGCCTCGTTCCATGCCGTGTCGGCCGGCAGGATGAGGGTGGCGATCTGGCCGGGCCCCGTGCGGGCAGCCGTGATCGCGCGGGCGCCGTCGGCCGCGACATCGCGCGAGGAGTTCGACCGGATCACCACGTCCGACATCGGGCGCGCCACCGTGTCGAGGTCCGAGGTCAGGGGCGCGTTGTGCTTGAGGTGATACACCGCGTGGTCGCCGACTACGTTGACGATGCCGGAGAACGCCTTCTTCGCGTTGTGCAGGTTGGCCATGCCGTTGGCCAGCCCGGGCCCCAGGTGAAGCAGCGTCGCCGCCGGCCGCCCCGCCATGCGGTAGTAGCCGTCCGCCGCGCCCGTCGCGACGCCCTCGAACAGCCCGAGAACGCAGCGCATGCCGGGCACGCGATCCAGTGCTGCGACGAAGTGCATCTCGGACGTACCGGGATTCGTAAAGCAGACATCGACGTTCGAGTCGACGAAGGTCCGGACCAGGCTCTCGGCACCGTTCATGTCATGGCTCTCCAGTGGGCGCCCGATGCCCTGCGGCCCGGGCGACGTTGTAGGTGTGGTGTGGGTAAGGCGCGCACGAGGTGTCGATTCTAGCCGACCCCCGCCCGACGCGCGCCGGGCGATAATTCGCCGGGACCGAACCGCGCCAGGACATCCCATGCAGCCCGAACTCGGCATCGTCGAAGGATTCTTCGGCCGGCCCTGGCCCTGGCAGGCGCGCCGCGCCGCCGTGGCCATGCTCTCGTCCCGGGGCTACCGCTTCTACCTGTACGCGCCCAAGGCCGACGCGAGCCTGCGGCGCGACTGGCGCTCGCCCCTCGCCCATCCGCGGGAACTCGCCGAGCTCGCGCGACACTGCGCCGGCCACGGGGTGCGCTTCGGGGTCGGGCTGACGCCCTTCGGCACGCACCTGTCGTTCGGCACGGAGGAACGGGCCGCGCTCGCCGACAAGGTCGCCGAGATCGACGCGACCGGGGCCACCGAACTCGCCATCCTCTTCGACGACATGGACGGCGGGCCGGACGACCTCGCCTCGCGCCAGGCCGCGATCGTGGAGTTCGCCGCGGCCCGGACCCGCGCCTCGCGCATCTGCGTCTGCCCCAGCTACTACAGCGACGATCCCCTGCTCGATCGCGTCTTCGGACGGCGCCCGGCGCGCTACCTCGAGACGCTCGCGGCCGCGCTCGACGCGAGGATCGGCATCTTCTGGACCGGCGAGGAGGTCTGCTCGCGCGAGATCACGCCGGGCCATCTCGACGATGTCGCGCAACGCATGGGCCGCAAGCCGATCCTCTGGGACAACTATCCGGTCAACGACGGGCCCACGATGTCGCAGCGCCTGCACCTGCGCGGCTTCACCGGACGCAATGCGCGCATCGGCGCATCGCTCGCGGCGCATGCGGTGAACCCGGCCTTGCAACCCACCCTGTCCCTGGTGCCGATGCTGACGCTGGTCGACTGCTACCGCGAGGGCGACGACTATCGGTATCGCGCGGCCACGGACCGCGCGCTGGCCGAGGTGCTGGGCGACGGGCTTGCCGCCCTGGTGCGCCTCGACCTGAAGTGGCTACAGGACATGGGGCTCGACCGCCTGGCGAGCGCCGAGAGGGACGAGCTGCGCGCGCGCTACGGCGCGATCGATCATGACGGCGCCCGCGAGATCGTCGCCTGGCTCGACGGCCACTGGGGGATCAGCGGCGAGGCGGTCCGGACCCAGTAGTCCGCCGCGCGCAGCGATTCGCCGCGCGACTCCGCGCCCCGCGGCTCAGCGACGCAGCCAGACCTGGCCGTTGGCATTGGCCGACAGCGTCGATTCGCCCACCGATTCGGCAAAGTCGGGCGCCGCGGCCTTCATCGTCATCATCGCCTCCGCCACCGGCCGATACGGACGCGGGGCACCGGCGGTTCCGACATGGACGCGTTCGATCTCGAAGCCGTCGTAGCCGAGCGCCTTCGCGATCACCGCGGCCCTTTCGTTGAACGCCTTCGCGGCCTCCGCGAGCAGCTCGGACTCGATGCGCGAGCGGGTCTCCTTCGAGACCGAGAAGCCCACCGACAGGATGCGGGCATCCTCGCCCAGCTCGCCCACCAGCCTGGACAGCGCCTGCACGTCGCGCGAACTGAGCGACGCGTCCGCATGGACGTGCCAGCCGGTGATCGTGCGCTCGGTCTTGCCGTCGGCGGTGCGCGATTCCGCATGCACCGGATTCGATCCGATGCCGGCGAGGCTCGACTCGATGCCCGGAACGCTGCGCGCCCTTGCGAGCAAGGCATTGATCCGCTCGAGCGCGTCGCGATTGGCGCTCGCCAGCTCGGCGCTCTGTCGCTCGACGCGCATGACGACATTCATCTCGTCGTTCGGCACCTCGCGCGACACGTCGGCCGAAACGCCGAGCAATGGCGGCTTGCCGGGTTCCTCGGCCGCGCGTGCCGGGTTCCCGATCGACAGTGCCGCGACGGTGGCAACCGCCGCGAGGAGGCCAAGGTCTCGAATGGGTCGAAGCATGGGCTGTTCGCTCTTCCGTGAAAGGTGGATCAGGGCGGCGGCCGACGCCCGATGGCGGCAGGCCGGCCTAGTCGCCACCCTTGGGCGTGTCGGGCGTGATGTTGGTGATGCGGGTCAGGTGCCTGGACATCACCTTGCGGATCGCATCGACATCGAAGCCTCGCGCCTCGTGGCGCGCGTTGTAGTCCATGTAGATGGACCAGTTCCGTCCGCCACGATCGACCACCATCAGTCCGTGCGTCTGCATCGCCCGCAGCACATGGTACTCGCGGTGGCCGAGCTTCATCGCCTTCAGGTCGACGTCGGGCGGGATCGCAAAGATCATGCCCAAGGCCACCTTGGCGCCCTTGTCATGGAAGGGATAGTTGGTGAACCAGTCGTCCCGGGTAGCGGGCCAGACCCAGGGCGAGGTGAGCACGTCGATGTGCGCCGCGCAGGCGAGCATGTGCTCGATTCCCTGCTCCAGTTCGCCGGAGACGATGAGGCCGGCCGTGGAGGAGCCCCCGTAGGCCCGCGTCGAGCCGAAGCCCAGCATCCCCTCGATCCGGAAGTCGGAAATCTCGAAGCCCGTCATGTGGCCGATGCCGGTCCCGTCGATCGGCATGGGCACGTAGCAGCCCGCGGCCCATGTCCGCTCGCCCACCTTGTGCGCCCCGATGAACTCGTGGATGACCTTGCGGTCCGGCGAGACCACGGACATGTGGGAATCCGACTCGCCTTCCCGGTACGGCGGCGGCGACGCCACGGCGTCGGCCGGGATGCGGATCCGGATCCGGTCGTTCTTGCCCCTCGGACCGGCGTTGACCACCACGGTCTGCAGGGGGTCCGTCTCGCGCGCATGCCAGAGCGCGACGGTCCAGGCGTCCTCGGCCAGGTCGAGCCCGCCGTCGAGCGCGCGGATCTGGCGCGTCGCGTCGTCGGAATCGGGCGCGAACCGCGCGCCCTTCCCGACCGGGAGGTTCCACACGGAGTCGGGCGACAGGAAGCGGAAGGGCTTCTCGTCCCCGCGCCCGCGGCGCTCGTCGGAAGCCCAGGGCCACTTCATGCCGCCCAGCAGCCCGATGGAAGCGGTGCCGCAGGCGCCCGCCAGCAGGCCGCGGCGAGAGATCCGGATCATCTTGCGCATGCGGCGGATTCTGCCCTGCCCCGGCGAAACCCGCCGCCCGCGTTCCGATGGACGTCGCCGATCCGGCGACGGCGGCCGGGCCGGCCGCCGCCCACGGAAGCGAACCGCCCCCGGGGCCCCCTAGCGCAGCTCATAGACGAAGGTGCTCACCACCCGAAGCCGCTTCGTTCGCGCGCTGGCGCTGTCCACGTGCATGCCGCCATCGCTGCTGATCTGGATCACGCCCTGGTTGGCGGACTTGAGCGGCCCCAGTCGCGCGCCCGCCTCGGCGGCGAACTGCATCGCCTGTTCGCGCGCGTTGCGGGTCGCCTCGGACAGCAGGGCGGGCTTGACCTCGTTGAAGCCGCGCAACTGGTAGCTCGGCCCGATGTCGCCCTCGATGACGAGGCCGGCCTGGATCAGCGGATCGATCGACAGCGCCGCCCTCGCCACCTCGGCCACGCGCGGCGACTTCACGAGCACCTGGCCGTGGCCGGTGTACCGGAACGGCTGGTTGGGCTGGCTGTACTCGCGCGAATACACGTCGGTCACCTGAAGCGGGCGAACCTCGATCTCGGACTCCTCGATCCCGGCCTGCTTCAGGAACTCGATCACCTTGTCGCGGTCCGCAGCCAGCGCCTGCTGGACCTCGCCGAACTGCGCGCCGGCGCGCCGGAAACCCAGCGGCCAGACCGCGAAGTCGCTCTCGACGTTCATCTCCGCCAGGCCCTTCACCGTGATCGAGCGGTCCGCCATGCGAAAACGCTCCAGCCCGTCGCCCACCGCCCAGCCCGCGGTCGCGGCGCCGGCGGCGATCAGCAGTCCCGCGAGCACGCGGTTCCATCCGGTTGTCATGCGTGGTTCCTATCCGAGGGTCGTCGACAGGGCCGGCGCGGCCGGGCGGCTCGCCCGCGCGCCGGGATTTCAACGGAATTGTGCGCACGACGGATGACAAACGGGGGGCAGGATTCGGCCTTCGCGCCCGAGCCGCGCCCCGGGCACGCCACCGGAGCGCCCCATTGGGTGATCGTCCGGTGCTTGTCGCGTGCGGTCGTCGACCGCGTCAGTGGCAGTCGGGCACTTCCTGCTCGACGTACACCTCCCACGCAATGTCCCGGACCGCGGCCTTCACGAGGGAAGCGGTGAAGGACTGCGCCTTCCAGGCGCCCACCACCTCGCGCACGCGCGCGGCGGTGGACTCGTCCCGGTCGGGCACGAGGATGGCGAGCGTGGCCTCCTGCCGCGATGCCAGGCGCCGGGAGAATTTCTTCCATTCCGGCAGGCGCAGCAGCTCCTCCAGCAACGCGCTGTCGTGCACGAGGACGTCGCACCCGCCGGTGCGAAGCGACACCAGCGCCTCGGTGAGCGTGGGATGGACGATCTCGACGGCGCCGTGGCGCCGCTCGACGTCGCCGACATGCGCCCCGTCGGCCGCCACGCAGGCCGTGCGGCCGCGCAGGTGTTCCCAGCGCCGGATGTCGCTGTCGGTGCGCATGATCGCCATGGGAACGACCCGATACGGCACGGGTATGAGCGTCATGGACGGCGGCGCGTTCCCCGCATCCACCTTCGTCAGCCGCAGGTCGGCCGGTCCCTGCTCCGTCGCCTCGAGCCGGCGACCGAGCCGCTTCGCGAGATCCCCGGCAAGCGCGGCATCGATAGTGGCCGGCGTGCGGACCTTCGCGCCGGGCGCGGGAGAAGGCGCCACATGGTCGAGCGCGACCACGAGCGGCGTCCCGGCCGCATTCGCCGCACCATGCATGAACGGCCCGGCGAAGGAAAGCAGCGCGAGCGCGACGAGTCCGGCTCGCCAGCGATCCGCCCGCAAGCGCCTAGACATACTGGTAGCGCAGCACCCGGTGCCGCAGTCGCTCCAGCAGGAGCTGGTCGATCAGCGGCGCGAGGATGGCGATCGCGAGGATGCTCGCCATCACGCCCACCATGTCGGCCGTCTCGCCCGCGTACGACAGCGAACGACCCAGGCCCTGGCCGAAGCCGATCAGCATCTCGGCGGAGATCAGCGCGCGCCAGGCGTTTCCGAAGGCGAGCTGGGCGCCCGTGATCAGCTCGGGCATGACGGCAGGGAGGTACACGCGCCGGAGCAGGTCGAGCCGCGATGCGCCCATGACCCTCGCGGCACTCACGTGGACCTTTTCAACGCTTTCGGTGGCGTTCATCACGGACAGCGCCGCCGGGAAGAACGCAGCGATCGCCACCACGACCACGATAGGCAGGTTGCCGAAGCCCATCAGGATCAGGAAGATCGGCACCCACGCGATCGACGGGATCGACTGCAGGATCACGATCGCGAACTTGAGCACCTCGCGGAAGAAGTACAGGACCGCGCCGACCAGGCCGAACACCACGCCGCACACCAGCGCGGCGGCATAGCCCGTGCCGAGCCGCGCGAGGCTACCCCCGAGCGCGGCGCGGAAATCGGTCGAGCCGATCTCCTCCCAGAGTCGCCCGAAGACAACATGCACGTCGGGCATCAGGAAGTCGGGCAGCGACCAGGCGGCGACCTGCCACAGCAGCAGGATAAAGACCACGGCCAGGGCCATGGCCGTCCTGAGTCGCGGACCGACGATGCGCGGGCGGTTGGCGGAGGCGTCGAATGCGCTGGCCATCTACGCACCAGCCCCCGATGTCGCGAGGCGAGGCCTCACAGCTTGCGCTCCTCCTGCCAGCTCAGGTCCAGCAGGGCATTCACGTCGAAGGGCGAGCCGTCGCGCGTCTTGAGGGAACCGTTCTCCTGCATGATCGCCGCGATCTCCTGCATGCGCGCGAGGTCCTTGTCGGTGAGCGCGGCATTGAACACCTGCGTCCTGATCGCCTTGGTGATGATCTCCTCGCGCGGCACCTCCTTGCCATCGAGCGTGCGCAGCGTGGGCTCCGCGATGAACTCCCCGGCGATGTACCTGGCGGCCTCCTCGGGACGCTGCTGGAGCATGTCGATCGCGTCCTTCTGCGCATCGAGCGTCTTCCAGAGATCGTCCTTGCGGGTCTTCAACACCTCGCCCGACGTGATCACGACCATGCAGGGGAAGGGCCAGACCTCGCCGATCTCGTAGATCTCCTTGACCGGCGCGATCGCCTTCACGATGCTGGCCTGCGGCTCGAAGAGGAACGCCGCGTCCACGCGCTTCGCGACCAGCGACTGCACGGCGACCTGCGGGCTCACGCCCATGATGCCGACATCGGCCGGTGCAAGGCCCGCCTGCTTGAACACCACGCCTTTCAGCACGGTGTCGGCAGTGCTGCCTTCCTTCTGGGAGGCGATCGTCCGGCCCTTGAGGTCCGCGATCTTCTCGATCCCGGCTTCCTCGCGAACGATCATCGCGTGGTAGCCGTTCTGGGCACCCCCGACGACCTTGAGGTCCGCGCCCCGGGAGGCCCAGGCGATGGCATTGGTGAAGCCGAGCACGCCGGAGTGCAGCTGGCCGCCCACGATCGCCTTGATCAGGTCGGTGCCCGACTTGAACTCCACCAGCTCGACATCCACCCCGCGCCGGGCGTACAGGTCGGCCTTGTCGGCGAGGATCGCCTGGGCGTCGTCCATGACGCGCAGGTAGCCCACCTTGAACTTCTCCTGCGCGGCGGCAGGCGCCGCCAGGGCGAGGGCCGCCAGCGCGGCGGCCAGCAGTCGCACTGCGTTCATCATCATGCTCCTTGGGAAGTCGGGGATGGCTCGACCTGTCCGGCGCCGATGCCGAGCAGTCGCAGGATCTCGCTGCGCATGCCTTCGAACCCGGACAGGTCGTGGCTGCGTTCGCCCCGGCCGAGGCTGAACGTCCTCAGCACGCGTGCCGGCCGCGGGCTGAACACGAGGATGTGGTCGGCGAGGAAGATCGCCTCATCGACATCGTGCGTGACCAGCAGCACGGTGGGCGCCTGCTCGCGGATGAGGTCGCGCAGGGCATCCTGCAACGTCATGCGGGTGAGCGCGTCGAGCGCGCCGAAGGGCTCGTCGAGCAGGAGCGCGCGCGGCTCGGCGATGAAGGCGCGCGCCAGCGCCGCCCGCTGCCGCATGCCGCCGGAGACCTGGTTCGGGTAGTAGTCGGCGAACCCCTCGAGCGAAACCTTCGAGAGCCAGCGCAGCGCGCGGCTGCGGGCGGTGCGCTTGTCGACCTTCTGGAACTCCAGCGCGAGCGCGACGTTCTGGGCGAGCGTCAGCCAGGGAAAGAGCGCGTTCTCCTGGAACATCAGGGTGCGCTCGGGATGCGGCCCGGTCACCGGCCGACCGTCGGCCAGCACGCGGCCGCCCGTGGGCGCCTCGAGCCCGGCGGCAAGGTGCAGCAGCGTGGACTTGCCGCAGCCGGACGGGCCGACCAGCGCGACGAGTTCGCCGTCGGCGAACTCGTGCGTGAAATCGTCGATGACGCGCAGGCCGCCGAACTTCTTGGCGACCGCTTCGAAACGGAGCTTCATGTCGATGAGGCGGAGAGGCAGGACGCGCGCGGCGTCCGCGCAGAAATGCAAGTCTGGGGCCCTCGCCGCCCACGGACAACGACCGATTTTTTCTTTGCTGATGCGTCCCGGTTATCGAGCCCCGGGCCGACTGGAGACAGGCGGGGACGCGGCCCCGATATCGCCGTGCATGTCGCGAAACAGCCGCGGATTCAGCCCGAAGCGACGCTCGAAGGCCTGGGTGAAGCGCGCCACCGGGTAAAGGCCCACGCGCGTCGCGACCGACTTCAGCGGCATGCCGCGCGACAGCAGCATGCGCGCCGCATCGAGCCTCGCCAGCTCCACGAAGCGGGCGGGCGTCTGGCCCGTCACGGCCCGGAACCGGCGGTGGAAGGTCCGCTCGCTGAGGCCCGCGCGCTCGGCCAGCGACGGTACGTCGAGCGATGCATCGAGATTCGCGTGGATCCACTCGATGAGGCCGGCGAAGGGGCTGTCTGCCCTGGCCTGGGCCTGCAGGAGCGGGCTGAACTGCGACTGGTAGCCCGGGCGTCGCGCGTACAGCACGAGCCGTTTGGCCACCCGCCCGGCGACTCCGGCGCCGAGGTCCGCGGCCACCATGGCGAGCGCCATGTCGATCCCCGCCGTCACCCCGGCCGAGGTCCAGAGACGGCCGTCGGTCAGGTACAGGGAGTCCGGATCGACATCCGCCGCGGGCCACGACCGGGCGAGCTCGTCGCAGGCGTCCCAGTGCGTGGCGACCCGGTGTCCGTCGAGCAGGCCGCATGCCCCCAGGACGAAGGCGCCGGTGCAGACGGAGCCGAAGCGCTCGGCGCGGGCCGCCAGGCGCGGCAAGGCCTCGACGAGCCGTGCATCCGCCATGGCTCGCAGCAACGGCGCCTTCTCTGCCCCCGCCACCAGCATCGTCCCGGGCGGCGTGCGAGCGAGCGCCGCGATCCCGCGCGACTCGACCACGATGCCGCTGCTGCTCGCCACCCTGCCCCCCTCCGACGAAACCATCCCGACACGGTAGGCCGGATCCCTGCCCGCGCCGGCAAGAAGGCGATTGGCGCCGTGGAAGACGGTGGCGGGTCCCGAGGCATCGAGCAGCTCGAAACCCGGATAGACGATGAAGACGACGGAGTGCATTGGCAGGAATTGTCACATTTCTGTCATTCACGCCACGCGATCGCCTTGCTACCGTGATGGTGTGGAGATGCCGACGGGAGTCGAGGTCATGTCGATGCGACACGTAGCGCAAGGGGGAGTGGCACTGCTCGCCCTGCTGGTACTGGGGATGGCGGGTTTCGGCGCATGGCTGCTCGCGCTGCCCCGCGACACGGGCAATGGCACCCCCGCCGCAGTCACGCCGGCGGAGACCCGGGCCATTCTCGGGGGCCTGGCGCCGCGCGGGGCCGGGCACGGGCGACCGATCGTCGCTGTGGTCGGGATCAACGACGCGACGGAGGTGACCGACTACCTGACGCCCACCGGAATCCTGCGGCGCGCGGACATCGCGGATGTCGTCCTGCTGGCGACCGAGCCGGGGCCGGTGAAGCTCTATCCGGTGCTCACCGTCGAGCCCGATGCCACCCTGGCGGAGTTCGACGCCCGCGCGCCGGAGGGCGCCGACTACGTCATCGTGCCGGCCATGAGCCGCGACGACGATCCCGCCGTCCTTGCGTGGCTGCGCAGCCAGGCCGGCAAGGGCGCGACGATCGTCGCCGTGTGCGCGGGTGCCAAGGTCGTGGCCGCGGCCGGCCTGCTCGAGGGCCGGCGCGCCACCACGCACTGGTACTACCTGGACGAGCTGCTGGAGCGCGAGCCGTCGATTCGCCATGTTCCCGACCGGCGCCTCGTGGTCGACCGCGGTGTCGCGACGACCACGGGCATCACCGCATCGCTACCGGCCATGCTCGGCCTGGTCGAGGCGATCGGCGGACGCGACAAGGCGCGACGGGTGGCCGACGAGCTCGGCGTGGACTCATGGGACGCGAGCCACGACAGCGCCGCCTTTGGGCTCACGCGTGAGTTCGCCACGACCGTCCTGTCCAATCGCCTCGCCTTCTGGAACCGGGAGACCGTCGGCGTCGAACTGCGCCCGGGCATCGACGAAGTCTCCCTCGCCCTCCTGGCCGACGCATGGTCGCGCACCTACCGGTCGAGCGTGGATACCTTCTCCGCGTCGGCCGGGACGGTCGTCAGCCGCAACGGCGTCCGGATCGTAGCCGGCCGGGAGGCCGCTGCGTCGACATCGGGCGCGAGCCGTCCGGATCGCCTGCTGGTTCGCCCGGGCCCTACTCCGACCTCGACGCTGGACGACACCCTGGCGAGCATCGGCATGCGCTACGGCGACCGCACGGCGC
>CAZDYQ010000094.1:0-11595 GCA_964509685.1 uncultured Burkholderiaceae bacterium | reverse complement strand
TCTGGCTGGCGAACTTCATCGAGATCTTCAGCGACGAGGCGGCCAACGCCGAGCTGTCGGAATACCTCGCCAACCGCATTCGCCAGCGGGTCAAGGACCCGGTGCTCGCCGAGAAGCTGATCCCGCGCGACCACGGCTTCGGCGTGCAGCGGGTGCCCATGGAGTCCGGCTACTTCGAGGCCTACAACCGCGACAACGTGCGGCTGGTGGACATCTCGGAAACACCGATCGAGCGCATCACCGAACGCGGCATCCGCACCAGCGCCGAGGAACTGGACTTCGACATCATCGTCTATGCCACCGGGTTCGACGCGATCACCGGCGCCTACGACCGGATCGACATCCGCGGCACCGACGGCGAGGCCCTGCGCGACAAGTGGCGCGACGGCCCCTCGACCTTCGTCGGCATGATGATCCACGGCTTTCCCAACCTGCTCATGCCCAACGGGCCGCAGAGCGGCTCGGCCTCCACCAACTACCCGCGCGGAATCGAGGTGGGCGTGGACTGGTGCACACGGCTCATCGCGCACATGCTGGACAAGGGGTACCGGCATGCCGAGCCCGCACGCGAGGCCGAGGAACGCTGGACCGCGCACGTCGCCGAGATGTACCAGAAGCTCCTGATGCGCAAGGCAAGGTCCTGGTTCACCGGCTACAACTCGAACGTCGAGGGCCACGAGGCCGGCCGCATCCGCTACTTCATCTACAACGGCGGCATGCCCAAGTACCGGAAGATCATCGAGGGCATCGCCGACATGGGCTACGAGGGGCTGACGTTCGACAGCGCTTGTCCGGTTCCCGCCGCTTGAGTACTCTGGCGCAAAGGCAGCCGGGAAACGGCTCGGCCGGCCTCCACCAAGGAGCGAGACATGGCAGGGACCGCGGTCCGGGGCAATGGCGCAACCCACCTCTCCCATGCGGTCGGGCCGAGCGAGCCCCCGATCCGTGACCTCACCCTGGGCGAACTGCTCGCCTGGGCGGCCGAGACCACTCCCGAGCGCATCGCCCTGATCGCCGGCGTCCCCGATCCCGCCGCCCGCCGGCAGTGGACCTATGCCGAGCTGCATGCGCAGGCGCAGCGCACTGCCCGCGCCCTGGCCCGCCGGTTCGCACCGGGCGAGCGCATCGCGGTCTGGGCGCCCAACGTGCCCGAGTGGGTAATGCTCGAATTCGGCGCGGCCATGGCGGGCCTCGTCCTCGTCACCGTGAACCCGGGCTTCCGGGCGGCCGAGCTCGAGTACGTGCTCAGGCAGTCGCGGGCCTCGGGGGTGTTCGTGCTGCCGAGTTTTCGCGGCAATCCCATGCTCGAGACCGTGCGGCAGGTCGCGCCGGGTTGCCCGGAGCTGCGCGAGATCGTCGCGCTGGACACCTGGGACGAGTTCGTCGCCGCCGGCGACGATGGGTCGATCGTCCTGCCCACGGTCAGGCCCGGCGACGCCGTCATGATCCAGTACACCTCGGGCACCACAGGCTTTCCCAAGGGCGCCCTGCTGCACCACCGCGGCATCGCGAACAACGGGGCGCACACCATGGACCGCCTCGGGATCGAGGACGGCGCCGTGACCCTCACCACCATGCCGCTCTTCCATACCGGCGGCTGCGTGCTGTGCGTGCTGGGGGCGGTGAGCAAGCGCGCCACGCAGGTGCTGGTCGAGGCCTTCGATCCCGGCCTGGTGCTCGAGCTGTTCCAGACCTACCGGATCAACGCGATGCTCGGCGTGCCCACGATGCTCATCGCATTGACCGAGCATCCCGCCTATGCCACCACGGACCTGTCGTCCACGCGCGCCATCTGCTCGGGCGGCTCCACCGTGCCGGCCGCCCTGGTGCGCAAGCTGGAGGACAAGCTCGGCGCGCCCTTCACCATCGTCTTCGGCCAGACCGAATGCTCGCCGGTGGCATCGATGACCCGGCCCGCCGACACCCTCGAGGACAAGGCCGACACCATCGGCCCCCCGATGCCGCATGTCGAAGTGAAGATCATCGACCCCGCGACGGGCGAAACGCTGCCACCCGGCCAGATCGGCGAGTACTGCACCCGCGGCTACCACGTCATGCTCGGCTATTTCGAGAACCCTGAGGCCACGGCCGAGGCGATCGATGCCGAGGGCTGGCTGCACACCGGCGACCTCTGCTCGATGGACGAGCGCGGCTACTGCAAGGTCGAGGGGCGGCTCAAGGACATGATCATCCGCGGCGGCGAGAACATCTACCCGCGCGAGCTCGAGGAGCTGCTCTTCAGGCATCCGAGCGTGGGCGAGGTCGCGGTGGTCGGGCTGCCCGACGAGCGCCTGGGCGAAACAGTGGCCGCCTTCGTCCGGCCCGCCGCCGGCGCCGCCATCGACCAGGACGAGCTCACCGCCTACATGCGCGAGCATCTTGCGCCGCACAAGACGCCGAAGCACTGGTTCGTCGTCGAGGCCTTCCCCATGACCGGCTCCGGAAAGATCCAGAAATTCAGGCTCCGGCAGCAGTGGGAGAAGGGTGAGGTGAGGCCGGTCGGCTGAAGGGATTCGGGACGCGGGCGGAGGCCGCGTGGACGCTCAGGCCAGCTCGACCTCGACCTTGCCCAGTGGCCCGAAGTCCGCCGCGATGCGCTCGCCCGCCTGGCCGCGATGCGGCGCCGTCCATGTACCGGTGCTGACGATCTCGCCGGCCGCGATCGGCTGGCCGGCCTCGATGCGCTCGACGACGTACTGCGCCAGCGCGTCGAGCGGATGGCCGAGCACGGCGCTGCCGGCGCCTTCCCGGACCACCTCGCCGTTGACGGACAGGGTCGCGGTCGCCCGCGCGAGGTCGATGTCGCGCCAGTTCGCGGCGGGCTGGCCCAGCACGAGCGAGCCCGAGAATCCGAGGTCCGCGAGGATCGCCGCGGGCGGCACTGCCGGGAAGCCTTCCACCCGGGCGTCGGCGAGCTCGATGACGGGAATGAGTTCCCCGATCGCCTCGAGGAGCTTCTCCCGGGACGCCGCCTGGTCGGCGGAGTCGACGGGCCTCGCGAAGCGCAGGGCGACCTCCGCCTCGACCACGCAGGTCAGGAAGTCGCCGCGCTTCACGCGCGCCGGCGAAGGCAGCAGCGCCGCAGACAGCAAGGGGCCCGAGAACGGCCGCTCCAGGCCGAGCTTCGCCATCAGTTCCGGATTGGTCGCGCCGAGCTTCGCACCCGCCACCTTGCCGCCCTTCAGCGCGAGCAGGCGCTGGAGATGTCGGTCGGCGATCTCCCGCGCCTGGTCGGGCGTGCAGCGACGGGCGAAGTCCTCCGGCAGCGACATCGGCTTGCGCTCCGACCGCGCGCGCATCAGGCGGGTCACGAACGACTCGATCTCCAGCGGGCCATAGCCCGCCGACGCACCACCGTTGGTGGGTTCGTCTGCCATCCCTACTGCCTCCTTGCATCGTCGCGGCTCGCCTGCGCCGCGCATCTTGTCGCCGACCCTGTCGCAGACCGGGAACTCGATGTCGACGCAGGTCGGGTCAGACCGGAGTATGTCACCAGCTTGGGGTATTTGGCGACCTGTCGATGGCAGGCCCCGACGCGTCGGACCAGGGAAGGCGGGCGAGCGCGCGACCTAGAGGTACGAGGCCTGCACGGCCGACGAGCTGCGCAGTTCGTCCGAGGTCCCGGCCATCGTGATCTCGCCCAGGTCGAGCACGTAGCCGGACTGCGCGACGTCCAGCGCCATCGCCGCGTTCTGCTCGACGACCAGCACCGCGGTTCCGTCCGCGCTGATCTGGCGGATGATCCCGAAGATCTCCTCGACGATCTTCGGCGCGAGCCCGAGCGACGGCTCGTCGAGCAGCAGGAAGGCGGGCTGGCCCATGAGCGCGCGGGCGATGGCGAGCATCTGCTGCTCGCCGCCGGACAGCGTCCGGGCGGGCTGGGCACGACGCTCCCGCAGCGCGGGGAAAAGCTCGAACATCCGGCCGCACTCGCGCTCGAAGTCGATCGTGCGACGGCGGCGGTAACCCCCGAGCCTCAGGTTGTCGTGGACGCTCAGCGACAGGAAGAGCTCGCGCTGTTCGGGCACCAGGGCGACGCCCGCGCGCAGGGCACGGTCCGGCGTCTCGTTGGGCAGTGGCCTGCCGTCGAGCTCGACGCTGCCCCCGATGGCCGGGAGAAGCCCGACGATCGCCTTCAGCAGCGTGGACTTGCCCGCGCCGTTGGCGCCCAGCAGCGTGACGATCGAGCTGCGCGGCACCTCGAGGCTCACGCCGTGGAGAACGGCCTTCTTGCCGTAGCCGGCGCGGAGATCACGAACCGACAGCATGGCTCGCCTTCTCCCCCAGGTAGGCCTTGATCACCTCGGGCGAGCGACGCACCTCGTCGGGCACGCCCTCGGCGATCTTCTGGCCGAAGTTCAGGACGCTGATGCGGTCGGAGATCTTCATCACCAGCGCCATGACGTGGTCGATCAGCAGGATGGTCATCCCGTGCCGCGCGCGCAGGTCGAGCAGGATCGCGTTGAGCGCGTCGATCTCGGCCGCGCGCAGCCCCGCCGCCGGTTCGTCGAGCAGGAGGAGCCTGGGCCGCGTCGCGAGCGCCCGGGCGATCTCCAGGCGGCGCTGCTTGCCGAAGGGCAGCGCCGCGGCCTCGACATGCTCGTCGCCCGCGAGGCCCACCTGGTCCAGCAGCTCGGCCGCGCGCGCGCGGGCCGCGGCCTCCGATCGCCGCCAGGCGGCGCCATGGATCGCGCCGCTCGCGATGCCGCAGGCGAAATGTCGGTCCAGGCCGACGAGGACGTTCTCCAGCGCGCTCATCTCGCCGAAGAGCTCGGTGTTCTGGAATGTGCGCGCGACCCCGCGGCGATTGATGCGGCTCGGCGGCTCGCCGTCGATGCGCTCGCCGTCGAAGAGAACGCGGCCCTCGCTCGCCTGGTAGATGCCCGTGATCACGTTGAGCAGCGTGCTCTTGCCGGCGCCGTTCGGGCCGATCACCGCGTGGATCGAACCCGCCTGGACGTCGATGGATACGCCCGAGAGCGCGACGAGGCCGCCGAAGCGCACGCCCAGCCGCTCCACCGACAGCAGCGGCGCACTCATGTGCCCTCGCCTCCCCGCCGGAACGGATTCAGGCTCGCGAGCCCCGTCGGGCGCAGGACGATGAAGACGAGCAGCAGCAGGGCGAACACCAGGCCGAGGTAGGACTGGAACGCCTGCAGGAAGTCGGGCAGGAGCACGAAGACGGCGCTGCCGATCACGGCGCCGAGCGGCGACATCATGCCGCCGACGACGGCGATCGCGAGGAAATACACGGTCTGCGTGATCCCGAAGGCGGCGGGGTCGAGGTAGCTGGACAGCGGCGCCAGGAGGCCGCCGCCGACGGCGCCGAGGAAGCCGCTCGCCCCGAAGGCGGCCGCCTTGTAGCGCAGCACGTTGAGGCCCATCGCCTCGGCCGCCGTCTCGCTCTGCCGGATCGCGGCGAACGCCCTGCCGATGCGCGAGCGGTTCAGGTTGTGGACGACAAGGAACAGCGCGGCCGTGACCGGCACGATGACCCAGTACAGCTCGCCCCCCGTCTGCAGCTGGCGCCCGAGGATCTCGAACGGCGGAACCGGCATGCCGGCCGCGCCGCCGGTGATCGAGTCGGAATGGATCAGGGCGAGCTGAACGATCGCGGTGACCGCCATGGTGGCGAGCGCGAGGTAGTGCCCGGCGACGCGCAGCGTCATCAGCCCGAGCACGTAGCCCAGCAGCGCGACCACGATCGACACCAGCGGGATGCCGAGCCACAGCGGCACGCCCCAGGCGGTCGCGAGGATCGCGGAGCCGTAGCCGCCGAGCGCGACGAACGCCGACTGGGCGAGCGAGATCTGGCCGGCGAAGCCCGTCACCACCACCAGCCCCAGGACCACCAGGGCGGTGCCCGCGACGAGGCACAGCTGGAAGAGATGGAATTCCGCGAGCATCGCGGGCGCGGCGACAAGGGCGGCGAGGCCGATCGCCGAGGCGAGGATGACGAGGGCGGGACGCGTGCTCACGGCGCTACACCTTCCGGACCGACAGCACGCCGAGCAGCCCCTGCGGGCGGACCAGCACCACCGCGACCAGGATCCCGTAGCTGATCATGTCCTTCAGCGCGGTGGAGATGTAGGTGCCCGCCAGGCCCTCGAGGATGCCGAGCAGGATGCCGCCCAGCACCGCGCCCGGCAGGCTGTTGAAACCGCCGAGGATGGCCGCGGTGAAGCCCTTGATGCCGATCAGCCCCATGTCGGGCGAGAGCGTGAGCAGCGGCGCCACCAGGATGCCCGCCACGGTCGCGAGTACCGACGCCAGCACCCAGATGAGCAGGAAGACGTTCGAGACCCGGACGCCGACCAGGCTCGCCCCCACCCGGTTGTCGCAGGCGGCCATGATCGCCCGGCCCGCGAGCGTCCGCTCGAACAGCACGAAGAGGATCGCGAGGATGCCGAGCGAGACGCCGACGATCGCGAGGTTGGCCGGCACGAGGCGAACGCCGAGGAACTCGACGGACGTCGGCGACAGCAGGAACGGAAAGGGCCAGGCGTTCGGCCCCATGTAGGCGCGCAGGAACTCGCGCAACACCGTGCCGATGGCGAGCGTCGCGATGATCTTCGCGAGCAGCGACGCATTGCGCAGCGGGCGCATGAAGCCGCCGTAGACCAGCGCGCCCAGCGCGACCGCCCCCACGAGCGCCAGCGCCACCGCCGGCCAGAACGGCAGGCCCAGCAGGCTCTGGCCGATCAGGACCATGTACGCGCCGAAGGTCACCTGGTCCCCGTAGCCGAAGTGCACCACGCCGGTGCCCTTGTGGATCAGGACGAAGCCGAGCGCGATCAGGGCATAGACGGCCCCGGCGGTGATCGAGCTGACGACGACTTGCGCGAGCACGGCGCGCTAGAGGACCGCGATGCCCTTGATCTCGATCAGCGCGCCGGGGCGCACGAGCCCCTTGACGACGACGCCGGTCGCCGCGGGCCAGGGCGGGCCCTGGAAGAGCTCGCTGCGAAGCTTCGCCGTCTTCTTGTAGTCCTCCAGCGACAGGACGTAGTCGGTGGTCTCGACGATGTTGCGCAGGCTGCCGCCCACCTGGGTGAGCACACGCTCGAACTTCTTGAAGATCCAGCGGGTCTGCTCGACGATGTCGCCGGGCCCGACGATCTCGCCATTCTCGTCGGTGGCGGTGGTGCCCGAAAGGAACACCAGGTTGCCCACCCGCACCGCGGGCGAGAAGGTCCACTTCGCGGGCCAGTTGTCGAAGGGAGTGATGGGTTCGTAGAGCGACATGCGATCTCCTCCTGTTCAGCCGCGGGCGCGCAATGCGAACCGCTGGATCTTTCCGGTTTCGGTCTTGGGCAGGCTGTCGACGTACTCGACGACCCGCGGATACTGGTGCTTGCCGACGCTGGTCTTCACCGCCTGCACGAGTTCTTCCGTGAGCGCGTCGCTGCCGGTGTAGCCCGGCCGCAGCACCACGTAGGCGACCACGATCTGGCCGCGCATCGCGTCCGGCTTGCCGACCACTGCCGCCTCGGCGACGGCGGGATGCTTGAGCAGCGCGCTTTCCACCTCGAAGGGGCCGATCCGGTAGCCGGCGCTCTTGATCATGTCGTCGTCGCGGCCCTCGAACCAGAAGTAGCCGTCGGCGTCGCGCCGACCGAGGTCGCCCGTGACGATCCAGCCATGGCGGACGAGCTTCGCGCTCGCCTGCGGGTCGTTCCAGTAGTTGAGCCAGTAGCGGCACTCCGGGCCGGTGCGCTTCCCGATGAAGCCGACCTCGCCAGGGGGCAGCTCATTGCCCGCCTCGTCGACGATCGCCATGCGAAAGCCCGGGCAGGGCAAGCCCATCGAGCCCGCCTTCACTTCCATGTCGATCGCGTTGTGGTTGCCGATCGGCAGGGCGTACTCGGTCGCGCCGAAATGATCCATGGGCGTGAGGCCCCAGACCCGGCGGAAGGACTCGACCACCTTCGCGTTGAGGGGTTCGCCGCAGCTGGAGATCGCGCGCAGGCGCAGGCGCGGTCGCATGAGCGCCTCGTCGTCGAGGACCAGCAGGCTGCGCAGGAGCGTGGGCGTGGTCGCGAGGTTCGTCACGCCCTGGCGCTCCAGCACCTCCAGCGCGATCTCGGCCGTCGGATTGCGCGCGACGGACACCACCGTCGCGCCGGCAGCCAGCGCGCCGAGGTAGCAGACGAAGCCGTAGCCCCAGCCCGGATCGCCCGTCGGCCACAGCACGTCCTCGGTCCGAAGGTCGAGCCCGCAGGTGATGTAGGGCCATACGGCGGCGAGGAAGTTCACCGCGATGGTGCCGCCCTTCGGCTGCCCGGTGGAACCCGACGTGTAGATGATGGCCGCGGGTTCGTCCCGGTCGAGCAGCACCGGCTCGAAGCGCGTGGACTCGGCGGCGCAGGCGGCGGCGAAGTCGACGCCCCCGGCCGGCAACGGCCTGCCGCTGCCCGCCACGACCGCCGTCCCGGCGAAGTCGGCGGGCACCTGGTCCAGTACGTCGACGTGCGTGACCAGCACCTTCACCTGCGCATGGCCCAAGCGATACGAGACCGCATCCGGGCCGAAGCCGGTGAAGATCGGCACGTAGATCGCGCCGGCCTTCAGGGTGCCGATGATCGCAACGAGGACCTCCGGGCAGCGCGGCATCATGCCCGCCACGCGGTCGCCCTTCGCCACGCCGAGCCGACGCAACAGGTTGGCGAAGCGATTGCTCGCCTCGGACAGCTCGCGGTAGCCCAGCC
Organism: uncultured Burkholderiaceae bacterium; assembly: GCA_964509685.1. Classification (GTDB taxonomy): domain Bacteria; phylum Pseudomonadota; class Gammaproteobacteria; order Burkholderiales; family Burkholderiaceae_E; genus JAMLIN01. Next base: position 2,887 of record CAZDYQ010000094.1, on the reverse strand, counting down.
TGCGCTCGTTGCCGTCCCGGTCGATCGAGACCAGTGCGGTGCGCGTGCTGTCCACGTGCCGGTCGACGATCGATTCGCCGAGCGACACCTTCTCGCCCGGCTTCCAGCCCAGGGCGGCATGGACCTGCGCCCAGTCGAAGGACGCGCACGCCGCCTGCCAGGTCGGGCGCGGCGCGGATGCGGCCGTTGTCGTCATGCCCCTGTCGTCCGGCACTTGAGGAGGTAGCGGTGGAAGCCCTCCAGCACGGTCTCGCCGTCCTGGTTGGTCAGGCGCACGCCGAAGCGCACGATGGCCGTGTCGCGGCCCGGCTTGCGGTCGATCGCCTCCACCGTGAAGTGGCTCGTGAGCACGTCGTCCACGAAGACCGGCTTCACGAAGCGGGCGCCCTGCTCGACGAAGGCGACCATCGCCTCCTCGATACGTCGCGACATCGGGGTCGCCCCCAGGGCGGACATCGACATCACGAGCAGGCCGTGAGCGAGCCGACGCCCGAAGCGCGTCTTCGCCGCGAACGCGTCGTCGTAGTGGATGGGGTGGTCGTCGCCGGTCATCCGCGCGAAGGCCTGGAACTCGTCGTCCCCGACCTTGCGCGCGGTACCGCCGAAGGACTGGCCGACGACCAGGTCGTCGGCGTAGAGCTGTGGCTCGCCGGAGGGGCTCATTTCGCGGCGCCGCCTTCCTTCGCGGTGATCACCTCGGGCAGCATCTTGCGGCTCAGGTCGCCCTGGATCTCGACCACCATCGCCGACTGGTTGCCCTCGCGGATCTGCGGACCGAAGGTCGTGGGCAGCGTGAGCCCGGTCTCGAAGCCCTTGATCGACTCGAGCGCCTTGATGAAGCCGGCCTGCGTGGGCTGCGGGCCCGCCCGCTTCAGGCCCTCGATGAAGACCAGCGCACCGCCGTAGGCGAGCACGTCGCCGAGGTCGGGCCGCCCCTGCCGGGCGAGGTCGGGGAAGCGCTTCTCGAAGGTCTCGCGGAACTTCACCGCGGCCGGATCGTCGCCCTCGGGCAGGACCTTGAGCGTGATGATGTTGCGCGTGCCCTTGGCCGCCTCGCCGACGATCTCGGGGTACTTGCGGCTGCCGGCCGAATTGGCGCCCATGATCATCGCCTCGAGGCCGAGCTGGCGAGCCTGGCGCGTGATGATCGCCGACGGGTTCGGATAGCCGTAGACGACGAGCACGTCGGGCGCGGTCTGCTTGATGCGCGTGAGCTGCGCGGTGAAGTCGGTATCGGCGACGTTGAAGACCTCGTCCGCCACCAGCTTGATGCCGAGCTCGTTCAGCCGCCCGGTGACGCTCTCGCCGCCGCGCTTGCCGTACTCGTCGGACTGGCGCACCAGGGCGATCTTCTTCGCCTTCAGGTGCTCGACGACGTAGTCGGCGATGGCGACGCCCTGCTGCCGGTCGTTCATCGGGCCGGTGCGGAAGACGGTCTCGATCGGGGGCTCGGTGACGGCCGGTGTCGAGAAGACCGAGATGAAGGTCGGCGTCTTCGAGGAACGGAACGTGGGGACCAGCGCCTGGCCGACCGCGCTCGCGGCGGGACCGAAGACCGCGAACACCTTCTCCTGCTCGGTGAGGCGCTTGAAGGCCGCGATCCCCTTCGGCGGCGAGGACTCGTCGTCGAGCGAAACCCACTCGATGCGCCGGCCGTTGACGCCGCCGGCCGCGTTGGCCTCCTCGAACGCGATGGTCGCGCCGGCGAGGTTGCCGGTGCCGAAGATCGCGAGCGGTCCGGTGAGGCTGCCCAGCACCCCGACCTTGATCGTCTTGTCCGTGACGCCCGGCTCCGCCGCGGACGCGGCGCCCGGGGAGAACGTCGCGAGCGAGGCTGCGAGCGCGAGGACCAGCGCCGTCCGTCGACGAAGGCTCGTCCCCAGGGACTTGTCTTGACCGATCATACCGCCTCCCTGTTTCCGATTTTCGGAAAGTGTTATTAATATTCGAAAATTGTAGAGAGTCGCGTTCCGCTGTCAAGCACTTCGGGCGGGGTGCCGGGCGCGTCTTCTACAATCCACGGACTCCCGCGCGGCCGACATGGGCGCGCACGAGCCGGGTCATCTAGGGGAAGGATGTGGGTCGTACAGGGGAAGTGCGCCGGCGGGTGGCCGCCGCGCGCGCACCGGATAGAGTCGCCAAGCTGGACAACGATTCGCCGCTGGAGCGGTACTTCCGGGCCCTGGAGAGCATCGCGATATCGCCCGGCGGCATGAGCGTGTCGGAGATCGCCGAGTCCTGCGACCTGCCCGTGGGCACCGCCCACCGCCTCCTGCAGAACCTCCAGCGCGCGGGCCTCGTCGTCTCGCGCGGTACCAAGCGCAAGGACTACCAGCTCGGGCAGCGGCTGCTGCGCCTGCTACATGCCGGCAGCGACAGCGCCTGGCTCGAGATCACCGTGCAGCCGATCCTGAACGAGCTCGCCGATCGTCTCGGGGATACCTGTTATCTCGCGCGCCTCTCCGGGCACGTCGTCATGTCGATCGCCTGGGCCGCGCCGAGCGACACCCTGCGCGGCTTCATCGTGCCCGGCCATACCCTGGCGCCGCATGTCGCGGCCTCAGCCAAGGCGATCCTCGCGTTCCAGACGCAGGAGGTGATCGACAAGGCGCTCGCCGAACCGCTGCCGAAGATGACGCCGCAGACCAAGACGGACCGGCGCCAGGTCGAGGCCGAGTATGCGCAGGTCGCGCGCCAGGGCTACGCCACCTGCTGGAACGAAATGGAACTCGGCCTGGGCGCGATCGCGGTGCCCATCCCGCTGCCCGACGTCGGCGTCATCTACAGCTTGGGCACGGCGGGCCTCATCGACCGGCTGAAGCGGCGTACCGAGAAGGAGACCGTCGAAGTGCTAAGGACGGCGGTGGAGGCGCTGGCGCGGGCGCTG
>CAZDYQ010000093.1:0-11667 GCA_964509685.1 uncultured Burkholderiaceae bacterium | reverse complement strand
ACGCTGGACGACACCCTGGCGAGCATCGGCATGCGCTACGGCGACCGCACGGCGCAGCTGGTCGCGATGCAGCTGGAGTATCCGCGGCAGCGGGCGCTGCCCTGAGCCAACTCCACGGCGCAGCGGGGCCCCTCGGTCGGCGGGCCGTTGGCGCCTTGCCCGGAAGTGGCGGAAGCGGTGGGATTCGAACCCACGAACGGGTTGCCCCGTTGCCGGTTTTCAAGACCGGTGCCTTCAACCGCTCGGCCACGCTTCCGGTACCCGCCCTGTCGGCTTGCGGCCAGCGCCGCTGGCTCGTATCCGCCGGGTCGGCCGATTCTATCTTGCCCGATGCGTCGCCCGGCCTCGAAGCCACTCGCCGGGTGGCTCGTCCGTCACTCCGGCAGCCCCGCGCTGCGCAGGCAGGCGAGCCGCGCTTCCGCCAGCGAGCGATCCCGGTACAACAGCCATCGGCTCACCTGCGCCACCGAGAAGTCGGGCGAACGGCGCGCCACTTCCGCCGCATGCCGTCGGGCCTGCTCCAGCTGGCCCGCCATTACCTGGGTGATGATCATGTACGCGTGGCTCACGACATTGTCGGGCAGGCGTTCGCACGCCTCGGCGAAGGATCGCTGCGCATCCGCGAGTCGACCGAGGCCGAGGCGCGCGAATCCGAGGATGATCGGGTACCAGCCCGGGCAGAAGGGACTCAGTCGCATGGCGAGCCCGATGTGCCGCTCCGCCATGGGCGCATCCCCCGCGAAGTACAGCGCCGCAGCGAGCCAGGCGTGGCTTTCCGAATGACTCGGCGCCAGCGCAACCGAGCGCCGACGTACCGCGATGGCCGCGTCGTGGCGGCCCAGCGTGAGGTCGATCCCGCCACGCAGGTTGAGCGCATCGGGCAGGTCCGGATCGATCCGGAGTGCCCGCTCGGCACAGCGTTCCGCCTCGGCCAGCGAGCCCTGCGGATCGTCGGACCATCCACTGCGCAGGTCGAATACATACGTCCAGCCGAGATAGACCCAGGCCGGCGCGTAGTCCGGGTCCAGCGCAATCGCCTGGCGCATGCGCTCGCGGCCCAGGAAGTTCGATTCTCGCGTAACGCCACGGACGAAGTGCAGACCCTCGACGAAGAGCAGCCAGGCGTGGACGCTCGATGTTCCCATCCGCCACACCCGCGCCTGCTCCCCTTCGCCGAGGCGAACCTGCAGCGCGGCCGCGACGTCCGCCGCCAGTACGATCTGCATGGAGAGGATGTCCTCCAGCGTCCGCTCGTACGCGCCACTCCAGCGGACCAGCAGTTGCGGCAACTCCACCAGGTGCGCCGAGAGGCGCACCCTGTCCGCCTCGGTGCGCACGGCGCCCCGCAGCACGAATCGGGCATCCAGCTCCTCGCCGACCCTGCCAAGGTCCACCCCGCCATGGCCGTAGCCCTCGGTGGCGCGCCAGTCGATGACCAGCAGGTCGCCCAGGCGCCCGAGGATGTTGACCAGGTCCCGGGAGCAACCAGCGGCGAGCATCCCGTCCCGGGCGCCGCTACCCGGCTCCAGCGGAAGCACCCCGAGCACCGGACGCGAGGGCGTGCCTTCGACCCGCCTGGACGTCGTCCGCAGGATCGCCCGGTACTCATGCTCCGTTTCGACGGAGGGCCCCGTGTCGAACTCGCGCTGCAGCACCCTGGCGAGGGTCCGATACTGCTGCATGGCGGCGCCACGCTCGCCCAGGCTCGCCAGCATGCGAATGACGAGAAGGCTGCCCTGCTCGTGCCATGGCTGGAGCCGCAGGAGCCGCCTGCCCAGTTCCAGCGCAGCATCGAGGCGGCCCGCCTCGGCCGTGGCGCGTGCCGCACCGTACGCCGCCTCGACGGCGCTGTCGTGCAGGCGCTGGCGTTCGGTGGCCAGCCACTCCTCGAAGGCGGGCGCACGGACGACGAATCCGTCGAGCAGCGGACCGGCATATCGCTCGCATGCCGCCCGTCGGGTCGTGCAGTCCGCCGCGACGGCGAGACGCTCGAACTCGACGGCGTCGACCGTCGCATGCTTCAGCGCGATCGTCGTCGGCGTGGCCTCCAGGTGCGGGCCGATCGCCGCGCGCAGCACCAACAGGCACTGGCGCAGGCTATGGCGCGCCTGCGGCTCGGCGCGATCCGGCCACAGCAGGCCGAGCGCGCGATCGCGTGGCACCGGCGCACCCGCGGACATGGCAAGCAGCGCAACCAGCGCCTTGGGGATCGCGCCCGGAAGCTCGATCGACTCCCCCGCCGGGCCCTCGAGGGCGAACCCGCCGAGCAACCGGATCGTCAGTGAAGCCGTCGCAGCGGTCATGGCCCGCTTTCCTGACGCCGAATTGACGCCCGCATTGTTCCGCCATTGACGGCCCTTCGCAACACTGGGACCGAAACCAAGGAGGCAACGATGCGCGAGAACATGCACTTCGACCTGGAGTTCGACTACGTGATCGTGGGCGCCGGTTCGGCCGGCTGCGCGGTGGCGGGCCGGCTTGCGGAGAACGGCCGATACACGGTGGCGCTGGTCGAGGCCGGGCCGCGCAGCGGTGGCATGCCCACCCGGATACCGGCAGCCTGGGTCAGGCTCTTCAAGTCCCGGGTGGACTGGAACTACGCGACCGTTCCGCAGCCAGCGCTCGACAATCGCCGCATCTACTGGCCGCGAGGGCGTGTGGTCGGCGGCTGCTCCGCGATCAACGCCCAGATGTATGTCCGCGGGGCAGCCGAGGATTTCGATGGCTGGGCCGCGGCGGGCAATCCGGTATGGGACTTCGCCAGCCTGCTGCAAGAGTTCGTCGCCAGCGAGCGCAATGGCCGCGGCGCTGGCGACTTCCATGGCGACCGGGGACCGCTGCATGTTTGCGATCCGGTCGACCTGCACCCGTTGACGCGCGCTTTCCTGCAGGCCGGCGAGGCCGCCGGGATCACGCCCAATCCCGATTTCAATGGCGCCACGCTCGACGGCATCGGCGCCGTCCAGCTCACGCAGCGCAGGGGAGTCCGCTGGAGCGCGGCGGATGCCTACCTTCGCAAGCGCCCCAACCTGGCGGTACTGCCGGACGCCGTCGTGCTGCGCATCCTCCTGGACGGACGCCGCGCGCAGGGCGTCCTGCTGCGCGAGGGGGGAGTCGAAAGGCGGGTGCGCGCCGTGCGCGAGGTAGTGCTGTGCGCAGGCACCGTGGGCTCGCCCCAGATCCTCATGCTCTCCGGCGTCGGCCCGGCCGAGGAGCTGCAACGGCACGGCATTCCCGTCGTGCACGACCTGCCGGGGGTGGGCAGCCATCTCCAGGACCACGTCGCCGCCGGGGTGCTGGCGGGCATTCGCACGAAGGACTCGATGCTGGCGGCCGAATCACCGGGCAACCTGCTTCGCTACCTGTTCCTGCGTCGCGGCATGCTCGCCTCGAACGCCGCCGAGGCCGCCGCCTTCATCCGCAGCCGCCCCGGACTTCCGGCGCCCGATCTCGAGCTCATCCTCGTCCCGGTGCTGTACATGGAGGAGGGGCTGGCCAGGCCGCATCGACACGGGCTGACCATCGGCGCCGTTGCCTTGCAGCCGGAGAGCCGCGGCAACATCCGGCTCGCCAGCCGCGATCCATGCGCCAAGCCCCTGATCGATCCCAACTATCTCGCGGATCCGCGCGATCTCGAGGTGCTGGCGACGGGCATCCGGACGGCGCTCGGATTGCTGGCGCAGCCGCCCCTGCGAGCCGTGGTGGACGAGGTGCTCGCGCCCTCCCCAGCGGATCCGGAAGGCATCGCGGCGCACATCCGTTCGACGGCCCATACCCTCTACCATCCCGTGGGCACCTGCCGCATGGGTCCCGATCCGCTCTCCGTCGTCGATGCCGGGCTCAGGGTGCACGGCATCGGGGGACTGCGTGTCGCCGATGCCTCGGTGATGCCCCGGATCCCGCGCGGCCACACCCACGCCGCCACGGTCGCCATCGGCGAGCGCGCGGCTTCGCTGCTGCTCGGACGCGTGGACGAGCGCCGCTTTGCCGCCCGCCCGGCCTACGCCGGCGGGTAGCGCTCGAATGACGGCCACGGCCAGATCCCGCTGACGATGCGCTCGACCCAGTGGACCGCGATCTGCGTCTTCACGTCGGTCAGACGGCCAGCGCGCAGCTCGTCCACCAGCCAGCCGAGGGTGACGAACTCGCAGTCCACGAATTCGCCGTGGTCGAGCTGCTGCGTCCGGCGCTCCAGGCCGCGACAAAGGAAGATGTCGATCCGCTCGTCGGCGAAGCCGATTGCGGGATGAATGGTGGTGAGCGGCGCCCATTCGGCGGCGGCATAGCCGGTCTCCTCGACGAGCTCGCGTCGCGCGGCATCGAGGAAGGATTCACCCGGATCGAGCTTGCCGGCCGGAATCTCGACGAAGTGCTCCCGTCGCGGATAGCGGAACTGCCATTCCACCAGGATGCGGCCCTCGTCGTCGAAAGGCACCATCGCGGCCGCCCCCGGATGCAGGATGTACTCCCGGACCGATTCCGCGCCGTCGGGCAGGCGGGCGATGTCCCGGCGAACCCGCAGGAACTTGCCCTCATAGACAAGCTCCTCGGAGATCGTCGTTTCCGTCAGGTCGCGTCGGCCGGCCATGCGGCCCTTCCCTTCGGATTGCATCACGGGCCGGGACTGGTGGACGCTGCCCGGCTCAGGTCGCCAGCGCCTGGCGAATGACCTCGAGGCAGACCGCGATCAGCCCGTCCGGCACGATGCCCAGCAGCAGCACCGCCGCGCCGTTGAGGCCGAAGAGCACGCGGGCCGAGGGATCGACGAGCACCGGCTCGTTGCCGACGGGCTCCTCGAAGTAGGCGACCTTCACCACGCGAATGTAGTAGAAGGCGCCGACCAGCGACATCATGACCGCGAAGACGGCGAGCCAGACATGCCCGGCATCGACCGCCGCCTCGAGCACGGCCAGCTTGGCGACGAAGCCGGCGGTCGGCGGAATCCCCGTGAGGGAGAACATGAGCACCAGCAGCACGCCGGCCATCAGCGGGCTGCGACGGTTCAGCCCGCGCAGGTCGGCGATCTCCTCGCACTCGAAGCCCTTGCGCGCCAGCAGCTGGATCATGCCGAAGGTGCCGAGCGTGGTGAGCACGTAGATCAGCATGTAGAACAACGCCGAGCTGTACGCCTCCGCCGCCAGGTCCTCGCGACCGGGCACCACGCCCGAGAGCAGCCCCATGAGCACGAAGCCCACGTGCGAGATGGTGGAGTACGCCAGCATGCGCTTGAAGTTCGTCTGGGCGATGGCCACCACGTTGCCGATTGCCAGCGACAGCACCGTCAGGACGACCAGCATCTGCTGCCAGTCCACCGCCACCGACAGCAGCGCCTCGACCAGCAACCGGAAAGCGATCGCGAAGGAAGCGAGCTTGGACGCGCCGGCGATGAACAGCGTCACCGTCGTGGGGGCCCCGTGGTACACGTCGGGCAGCCACATGTGGAACGGGACCGCCCCGAGCTTGAACGCGAGGCCCGCCACGATGAAGACCGTGCCGAACGTCAGCACGGCGCTGTTGGTCTGCGCATCGTCGAACGCGCGCGCCACCCCGGCGAGCGACAGGTCGCCCGCGGCGCCGTAGAGCATCGACATTCCGTAGAGCAGGAACCCCGAGGCGAGCGCGCCCAGCACGAAGTACTTCATCGCCGCCTCGACCGGGCGGTTCGTGTCCTGGCGCAGGCCGCACATCGCGTAGAACGACAGCGACATCATCTCGAGCCCCATGTAGATGGAGAGCATGCTCGATGCCGAGATCATCACCATCTGCCCGAGCAGGGCAAAGAGCGCGAGGCCGTAGAACTCGCCCCGGCGCAGCCCGCGGTCGAAGTCGTAGCGCCGGGCATAGACGATGGTCACCGCCACGGCGCCATAGCTGCACAGCTTGAGCAGCTTGCTGAAGTCGTCGAGCACGTACATGCCCGAGAAGGCGTACTGGGCGGGCCAGTCCCACTGCCAGAGCGTGGCCAGGAGCGGGAAGAGCAGCACGCCCAGGGCGAGCCGGTCGATCGAGATCCGCCGCGTCTCCGACTGCAGGACGTCGGCCATGATCACCACGCATGCCCCGACGAGCAGCACGATCTCCGGCAGGGCTGCGAGCAGATTGGTGTTGTCCATGATGCTCATTTGATCTTCGAGACGGCCACGTGCTGGAGCAGCGCATCGACCGAGGCATTGGTCACGTCGGTAACGGGCTTCGGAAACACGCCCATCGCGATGACGAGGATCGCCAGCGACGTCAGCATCCAGAACTCGCGGCGACCGATGTCGGTCAGCGAGGCGACCTTCTCGTTGGCGACGGCGCCGAACACGACCCGCTTGTACATCCAGAGCGAATAGGCCGCGCCCCAGATCAGCGTCGAGGCCGTTGCCACCGCCACCCAGAAGTTGTGGTGGACCGCGGCCAGGATGACCAGGAATTCGCCGACGAAGCCCGAGGTCGCGGGCAGGCCGGCATTGGCCATCGAGAACAGCAGCCAGAGCGCGGCGAACTTCGGCATGGTGTTCACCACCCCGCCATAGTCCGCGATGTTGCGCGAGTGCAGCCGGTCGTACAGGACCCCGATGCAGAGGAACATGGCACCGGACACGAAGCCGTGCGAGATCATCTGCACGATCGCGCCCTGCATGCCGAGCTTGGAGAACATGAAGAAGCCGAGCGTCACGAAGCCCATGTGCGCGATCGAGGAATAGGCCACCAGCTTCTTCATGTCGGCCTGCACCAGGGCGACCAGGCCGATGTAGACGATCGCGATCAGGGATAGCGCGATCATCAGCCAGGCGTACTCGTGGCTGGCGTCGGGCGCGATGGGCAGCGAGAAGCGGATGAAGCCGTAGGCGCCGAGCTTGAGCATGATCGCCGCCAGGACCACCGAACCGCCCGTGGGCGCCTCGACGTGGGCGTCCGGCAGCCAGGTGTGCACCGGCCACATCGGCACCTTCACCGCGAAGGCCAGCAGGAACGCGAAGAAGATGAGCGTCTGCTCGCGCATCGACAGCGGCAGCTGGTGCCAGTCGGGGATCGAGAACGAGCCGGCCTGCGTGTACAGGTAGATGATCGCCACCAGGGTGAGCAGCGAGCCGAGCAGCGTATAGAGGAAGAACTTGAACGCCGCGTACACCCGGTTGGGGCCGCCCCAGGCGCCGATGATGACGTACATCGGGATCAGGGTGCCCTCGAAGAAGATGTAGAACATCAGTCCGTCGACGGCGGCGAACACGCCCACCAGCATTCCCGAGAGGATCAGGAACGAGGCCATGTACTGGGCAACCCGGTCCTGGATCACTTCCCAGGCGGCCACGACGACGAAGATGGTGATGAGCGCCGTCAGCAGGACGAACCAGATCGACAGCCCGTCCACCCCGAGGTGGTAGTTGATCGACAGGCGCTCGACCCACGGATGCAGCTCGACGAACTGCAGCTCGCTGCTCGAGCGGTCGAAGCCGAAGATGAGGGGCAGCGTGACGAGAAAGCCCGCCACCGCCCCGACCAGCGAAATGCCTCGCACCAGGCCGGCGTTGCGGTCGGCACCGATCGCGAGGACCAGGACGCCGCACAGGATCGGAATCCAGATCGCCGCACTGAGGTAGGGAAACACTGTCATCGTCGGATCGTCGCTTGTTGTCGGTGCCGCTCAGAGCAGGGGCAGGATCACGAACAGCATCAGCAGTGCCACGCCGATGATCATGGTGATCGCATAGGTGTTGAGGTGGCCGGTCTGGGCGAGTCGCAGCACGCCCGAGAACCAGGCGGTGAGGCGCGCGCTGCCGTTGACGATCAGGCCGTCGATGAAGGTCTGGTCGCCGCCGCGCCACAGGCCGCGGCCGATGAGCCGGGCGCCACCGGCGAAGACGATCTCGTTGAAGCGGTCGAGGTAGTACTTGTTGTCGAGCAGCCGGTAGATCGGGCCGAAGGCGCTGGCGATCGCCGCCGGCACGCCCGGCTTGACCATGTAGAGGAACCAGGCCGTCACCACGCCCGCCAGTGCGAGCCAGAAGGGCCAGGTCTGCAGGGCATGGGTGCCCAGCGCCACCCAGCCGTGCCAGTGCTCGGCGAGCGTGGCCATCGCGCCATGGCGCCCGTCCACGTGGATGGAATCCGCGAAGAAGTCGCCGAAGAGCATCGGCTCGATCCAGAGCGCGCCGCTCACGACCGAGGCGATAGCCAGCAGCACGAGCGGCACAGTCACGACGCGCGGCGACTCGTGTGGCGTGTCGCCGGGCCCAAGGCCGTGGTGGTGGTCGTCGTGGCCTGCGGCATCGTGCCCGTGCCCGTGCACCCTGCCCCAGCGGGGTTGCCCGTGGAATACCAGGAAGTACATCCGGAACGTGTAGAGCGCCGTCACGAACACGCCGGCGAGTACCGCGAAGTAGCCGAAGCGGGCCCCGGGGATGTCGGAGTACCGCACCGCCTCGATGATCATGTCCTTCGAGTAGAAGCCCGAGAAGAACGGCGTGCCGATCAGGGCGAGCGAGCCGACCAGGAAGGTGATCCAGGTGACCGGCATGTACTTGCGCAGCCCGCCCATGTTCCGCATGTCCTGGTCGTGGTGCATGCCGATGATGACCGAGCCCGCCCCGAGGAACAGCAGCGCCTTGAAGAAGGCGTGCGTCATGAGGTGGAAGATCGCGACGCTGTAGGCCGAGGCCGCGAGCGCCACCGTCATGTACCCGAGCTGCGAGAGCGTCGAGTAGGCGACCACCCGCTTGATGTCGTTCTGGACGATGCCGAGGAAGCCCATGAAGAGCGCCGTGATCGCGCCGATCACCATGACGAAGGACAGGGCCGTGTCCGAGAGCTCGAACAGGGGCGACATCCGGCTCACCATGAAGATGCCGGCCGTGACCATGGTCGCCGCGTGGATCAGGGCGGAGATCGGCGTCGGGCCCTCCATCGAGTCCGGCAGCCAGACATGCAGCGGGAACTGCGCCGACTTGCCCATGGCCCCGATGAACAGGCAGATGCAGGTGACCGTCATGAGGGACCACTGGGTCATGCCCCAGAGGTTGACCTGCCTGTCGGCGAGCTTGGGCGCCTCGGCGAAGACCTGCGCGTAGTCGAGGCTGCCGAAGTACGCCAGGACGAGCCCGATGCCCAGCACGAAGCCGAAGTCGCCCACCCGGTTGACCAGGAAGGCCTTCAGGTTGGCGTAGATGGCGCTCTCGCGGGTGTACCAGAAGCCGATCAGAAGGTACGAGACCAGGCCGACCGCCTCCCAGCCGAAGAACAGCTGCATGAAGTTGTTCGCCATCACCAGCATCATCATCGAGAAGGTGAACAGCGAGATGTACGAGAAGAAGCGCTGGTAGCCCGGGTCGTCGGCCATGTAGCCAATGGTGTAGATGTGCACCATCAGCGAAACCGAGGTGACGACGCACATCATCGTGGCCGTCAGGGGGTCGATGAGGAACCCGACCTGGATCGACAGGTTGTCGAACGCGGCCCAGGTGTAGAGGGGCCCGTCGAAGGTGTTGCCCGTCAGGACGTCGAACAGCGTCCAGAGCGACGCCGCGAAAGAGATCGCGACCCCGATGATCGTCACCCAGTGCGCCCCCGCGCGTCCCACCTGGCGTCCGAACAGGCCCGCGACGATGGCACCGACGAGCGGGGCGAACGCAGCCAGCAGATAGGCGGTCTTCATGCCCCTCTTATCCTTTCAGACTGTCGAGCTCTTGGGCGTCGACCGTATCGAGCTTGCGGAACAACACGACGAGGATGGCCAGGCCGATCGCGGATTCGGCGGCCGCCACCGTCATGATGAAGAAGACGAACACCTGCCCGGCGGCATCGCCGAGGAAGTGCGAGAAAGCGATGAAGTTGATGTTGACCGCGAGCAGCATCAGCTCGATCGACATCAGCATCACGATGACGTTGCGGCGGTTCAGGAAGATCCCGACGACGGACAGGGCGAACAGGATCGCCGCGAGCGCCAGGAAGTGGGCGAGGCTCAATGTCATTTGGCAGGCTCTCCGTCGGCCGCATCCCCCTCGGGTGCGCCCGGGGAAGCCGCGGTGCGGACGACCGGCGGCACGCTCACCATCCGCAGGCGATCGGCCGCGCGGGTGCGCACCGCCTCGGAAGGATCGTTGTAGCGCACGTCCTTGCGCCGGCGCAGTGTCAGGGCGATGGCCGAGACGATGGCGACCAGCAGGATGACGGCGGCGATCTCGAAGGGATAGACGTACTCGGTATAGAGCAGCGCGCCCAGGGCCTTGGTGTTGTTGTAGTCGGCGGGCAGCGCGGGCGCATCGGCGATGGACGCGCCCCGGAAGTACAGGAACAGGACCGCCGCGAGCTCCAGTGCGACGGCGATGCCGACGAAGATCGCCACGGAACTGCGCCAGAACCCGCGTCCGCCGGAGTCCATGTTGATGTCCAGCATCATCACGACGAAGAGGAACAGCACCATCACCGCGCCCACGTAGACGAGGACGAGGACGATGGCCAGGAACTCGGCCTTGAGGATCATCCAGATCGCCGCGGCGCTGGCGAAGGTCAGCACCAGGTACAGGGCGGAATGGACAGGGTTGCGGGCGGTGATCACCCGCAACGCCGCGAATATGGTCATCGCGGCGAACACGTAGAAAAGGGCGGTCAATGCGCTCATTGTTTTCTTGCTCCGCGCAGGTCAGCGGTACCTGGCGTCCGCCTCCCTGTTGGCCGCGATTTCCCGTTCGTACCGGTCGCCGACGGCGAGCAGCATCTCCTTGGTGAAGTACAGGTCGCCGCGCTTCTCGCCGTGGTATTCGTGGATGTGCGTCTCGACGATGGAATCGACGGGGCACGACTCCTCGCAGAACCCGCAGAAGATGCACTTGGTGAGATCGATGTCGTAGCGGGTGGTGCGCCGCGTACCGTCCTCGCGCTCGGTGGACTCGATGGTGATCGCCAGCGCCGGGCAGACGGCCTCGCACAGCTTGCAGGCGATGCAGCGCTCCTCGCCGTTCGGGTAGCGGCGCAGGGCGTGCAGCCCGCGGAACCGCGGCGACATCGGCGTCTTCTCCTCGGGGTACTGGACCGTGACCTTGCGCGAGAAGAGATACCGCCCCGTGAGCTTCATGCCCTTGAGCATTTCCAGCAGCATGAAGCTGGAGAAGAAATCCTTGACCCCTTGCATGATCGGACCCCGTTACTTCCAGATGTTCAGCGGCGTCTGGATCCAGATCGCGACCACGACCAGCCAGACCAGCGTCACCGGGATGAAGATCTTCCAGCCGAGCCGCATGATCTGGTCGTAGCGGTACCGCGGGAAGGTGGCGCGGAACCAGACGAACATCGAGACGACGAAGAAGGTCTTGATGAACAGCCAGCACCAGCCCACCAGCCAGGACGGCAGGAAGCTGAACTCGAGGATCGCGAGCGGCGCCTGCCAGCCGCCGAGGAACATGATCGACGCCAGCGCCGAGAGCAGGATCATGTTGGCGTACTCGGCAAGGAAGAAGATGGCGAAGCCCATGCCGGAATATTCGACCATGTGGCCCGCCACGATCTCGGACTCGCCCTCGACGACGTCGAACGGGTGGCGGTTGGTTTCCGCCACGGACGAGACGACGTAGACGACGAAGATCGGCAGCAGCGGCAGCCAGTTCCACGACAGGAAGTTGATGCCCCGGTCGGCGAACCAGCCCCGGGTCTGGCCCATGACGATCTCGGTCAGGTTGAGGCTGCCGG
>CAZDYQ010000092.1:0-11777 GCA_964509685.1 uncultured Burkholderiaceae bacterium | reverse complement strand
TGGACGGAGGCCGTGCGCGAGCAGCGCCGGCGCAGGCCGCCGCCCTACTGAGCCTGGGCGCGCGGCGTCGCCACCAGCCGGTGCGTCACACGGTAGATCGTGCCATTGGCGTCGTCGCTCACGAGCAGCGCGCCGTCGCGCGTGACGGTGATGCCGGCGGGCCGTCCCCAGACGTGCTCGTTGTCCGCCACGAAGCCGGTCATGAAGTCCTCGTACTCGCCGGTGGGCTTGCCGTCCTTCATCGGGAGGCGGATCACCTTGTAGCCCGTGCGCTCGGGCCGGCTGTGCGAGCCGTGCAACGTGACGAACGCATCGCCCCGGTAGGCGGCGGGAAAGGCGAGTCCCTCGTAGAACACGGCGTTCAGCGCCGAGGAATGCGCCTGGATCAGGACGTCGGGGATCTTCACGTCGCCGACGAGGTCCGGGCGCGCGCCGGCCCAGGCGGGATCCTCGTTGTTGCCGAGGTAGTACCACGGCCAGCCGTAGAACCCGCCCTCCTGCACCCGCGTGAAGAAGTCGGGCACGAGGTGCGGGCCGAGGTGATCACGCTCGTTCATGACGCACCAGGGCTGGTCGGTGGCCGGCTGTATCACCAGGCCCGAGCAGTTGCGCAGCCCGGTGGCGTAGTTGGAGACGCTGTTGCCCTCGGGATCGAAGACGCGCACGACGCCGCGATTCAGCTCGTCGCCCCAGGCGGCGCCGCGGCCGTGGGCCGTCTCGTGCCGCAGCAGCGCGTCGCCCGCCATCGGCGACATGCCGCCGGCGACATTGGAACCGGAGCCCACCGCGAGGAACAGGCGCCGGCCGTCGCGCGAGGCCGCGAGGTCGCGCGTCCAGTGGCGCGAGGTGGGCATCCCCTCGATGATCACTTCGGCCGGGCCGGTCGCCCGGGCGGTGGTGGCATCGTAGGGATAGCGCACGACGCGGTCGGCCGCCGCCACATAGACGTGCGTGGGACTGGCCGGCGGATGGAAGGCGATCCCGTAGGGCCGCTCCAGGCCCTCGGCAAAGACCTGCGCCTGGGCCGGTCCGACGGCGCCCGCCCGAAGGACCAGCACCCGGCCCGTGCCCGACTCGGCGACGAAGACGTCCCCGCTGGGCGCGGTGCGCAGCGTGCGCGGCTGCTTGAACCCCGTCGCGTACACCTCGACCTCGAAGCCCTTCGGCACCGTGGGAAGCACACCCTCGGGGCGGGGGATCACGGTCGCGGGCCTGGCCGCGCGCGCCTCCGGATCCTTGACCGCCGGCGGGGCCGGCAGGTCGGAGACCCGGATCCGGCGCTTCACGCCGGGCCCGTCGGCCGTCCAGGGCGCGAAGTCGATGTCCTGCGGGTCCACCGAGCCGCCGGCCGAGCCGAAGGACGAGCAGGCGGCGAGCGATGCCACGAGCGCGATCGGGACCGCGAGAGCGGGGAGCCGGCAAGAAGTGGCGGGGCTCCGGGGAGGCGATGGCCGAAGCGGCCGGGTTCCTGGCGCATGCATGTCGACCTCCAGCATTGTTACCGGGGCCGGCAAGGGCGATGCCCGGCCGGGTCGGCCGGCGTCCCCGGGCGGCCGCGGGGCGCGGCGCCTACTGCTTCGCCGCCTCGATCTGGACGAGCACCCGCACCTCGTCCGGGATCCCCATGTCGATGCCCCAGTTCATGCCCCACTGGCTGCGCTTGATCGTGGTCTCGAAGTCGCCGCCGCACATGCGCGCCTTGAGCACCGGCTGGTCGTAGCAGTTGAAGCGCTTCGCCTCGAGGGTGAGCGGCAGCGTCTTGCCGAGCAGGGTGAACTGGCCGCTGATGCTGCGCAACGTCTCGCCCTCGAACTCGAAGCTGTCGCTGGTAAAGCGTGCCTTGGGGGTGTTCGCGGCGTCGAAGAAGTCGGGCGACTTCAGGTGCTCGTTGAAGTCCTCCACGCCCGAATCGATCGAGGTCGTGAGGACCGTGATGTCGGCCTTGCCCTTGCGCTCGGCCTCGTCGTAGGTGATCGTGCCCGAGACATCGTTGAAGCGGCCGCGCACGGTCGAGGTACCGAAGTGCACCACCTCGAAGTACACGAAGGTGTGCATCGGATCGATCTGGAAGCTGGCCGGCTCGGCCTGCGCCGGCGCGGCGAGCGCCAGCAGCGAAGCGGTCGAGAGGCCCAGGGCGAGCGTCCGGAGCGGGAAGGTCGAAGTCTTCATCTTTGCGTTTCCTCTTCGTTCATGGATGGAGGGTCGGCGACCGAGGAACGGCCCTCGGGGCCGTCCGTTCCGGCGCGCCGGCGTTCATGCGGCGAGCGCCTCGCGCCCGTGCGGTTCGTCGAAGTCGATCACCGGCCCGAGCGGGACGATCCGCGTCGGATTGATCGTCGGATGGCTGCGGTAGTAGTGCCCCTTGATGTGGCCGAAGTCCACCGTGTCCGCGATGCCGGGCCACTGGTAGAGCTCGCGGGTGTAGGCCCACAACGCGGGATAGTCCACGAGCCGGCGCAGGTTGCACTTGAAGTGCCCGTAGTACACGGCATCGAAGCGCACCAGCGTCGTGAAGAGCCGCCAGTCGGCCTCGGTGATGCGTTCGCCCACCAGGTAGCGCTGGCGCGAGAGCTTCGCCTCGAGCTCGTCGAGCGTCGCGAAGAGCTGGGTCACCGCTTCCTCGTACGCCTCCTGCCGCGTCGCGAATCCCGCCTTGTACACGCCGTTGTTCACCGTGTCGTAGATGCGGGCATTGATCGCGTCGATCTCCGGCAGGAGCTCGGCCGGCGCGTAGTCGCCAGGCCTGGCCCCGACGCCGTCGAAGGCGGAATTGAACATCCGGATGATCTCGGACGATTCGTTGTTCACGATCGTGCCGCGCTCGAGGTCCCAAAGCACCGGCACCGTCACCCGGCCGCTGTAGTCGGGCCGGGCGCGCAGGTACACCTGGTAGAGGTAGTCGGCCCCGCCCACCGGGTCGGCCACCACGCCGGGCCCCGGCTCGAAGCTCCAGCCGTTCTCGCCCATGTACGGGTTGACGATCGACACCCCGACCATGTCCTCCAGCCCCTTGAGCTTGCGCATGACGAGCGTGCGATGCGCCCAGGGGCAGGCGAGCGATACGTAGAGGTGGTAGCGGCCCGGCTCGGCCTTGAAGCCGCCCTCGCCGCTGGGCCCGGCGCTGCCGTCGGGGGTGATCCAGTTGCGCAACTGGGATTCGCTGCGCACGAAGCGTCCACCGGTGGAATCGGTGTCGTACCACCGGTCCACCCACTTGCCGTCCACGAGCAGTCCCATTGGAGATCTCCCATTCTTGCGTGACTGCACCGACAATATCCGGTGAACGCCGAACCAACCATACCCGCCAAGTCACATGGAGCGTTCCATCGGTAGAACGAATCACCCATGACCATGCCGGACTTGAACGACTTCTACTACTTCGTCCATGTCGTGGAGCACGGCGGCTTCGCGCCGGCCGGTCGCGCCCTGGGCATCCCGAAGTCGAAGCTGAGCCGCCGGATCGGGCTGCTGGAGGATCGGCTGGGCGTTCGCCTGCTCCATCGCTCGACGCGGCGCTTCTCGGTCACCGAGATCGGCCAGGACTTCTACGAGCGCTGCAAGGCGATGCTCGTGGAAGCCGAGGCCGCGCAGGAAGTCATCGAGCGCAATCGCTCCGAGCCTCGCGGCATCGTGCGGGTCTCGTGCCCGGTCACGCTGGTCGAGACGCAGGTCGCGCAGATGGTCGCGGACTTCATGGTCCGCCATCCGCAGGTCGAGATCCATCTCGAGGCCACCAACCGCCGGGTGGACGTGGTGGCCGAGGCGATGGACATCGCGATCCGCGTGCGGCCCCCTCCGCTCGAGGACAGCGACCTGGTGCTGCGGGTGCTCTCCGAGCGCGCCCAGCGGCTCGTCGCAAGCCCGGCCCTCCTGGAGGCGTACGGCACCCCGTCGAAGCCGGAGGACCTTCCCGGCCTGCCCAGCCTCGCGCTGGGCCCCCCGCAGCAGGAGCATGCCTGGCAGCTCTATGGCGCCGACGGCGAGACCGCCACGGTGCGCCACCGGCCACGGCTCGTCACCGGCAACATGACCGCGCTGCGCGAGGCCGCCGTGGCGGGCGTCGGGCTGGTGCAGCTGCCGGGGATGGTGGTCGCGGACCAGCTCGCGCGCGGCGAGCTGGTCAACGTGCTGCCGGGCTGGCAGCCCCGGCGCGAGATCGTCCATGCCGTGTTCCCCTCGCGCCGCGGCCTGCTGCCGTCCGTGAGGGCCCTGCTGGAGCATCTGGCCGAGCGCTTCGAGGCGCTCGGCTCGGACTGAACCGGCGCCGCCGGCGACCGCACGGCGGCGTCGGGGCAGCGCCGTGCGCTCAGCCGAACAGCTTGATGGCCGTCTCGGCGACCAGCTTGCCCTGGAAACGGGCCCCGCCGAGCTCCTTCTCGGAGGGCTGGCGCGAGCCGTCGCCGCCCGCGATCGTGGTCGCGCCGTAGGGGCTGCCACCGACGATCTCGTCGAGCGTCATCTGCGCCTGGTAGCTGTAGGGCAGGCCGACGACGATCATCCCGAAGTGCAGCAGGTTGGTGATGATCGAGAAGAGGGTCACCTCCTGGCCGCCGTGCTGCGTGGCCGTCGAGGTGAAGGCGCCGCCCACCTTGCCGTTGAGCGCGCCCTTCGCCCACAGGCCGCCCGCCTGGTCGAGGAAGTTCGCCATCTGGGAGGACATGCGCCCGAAGCGCGTGCCGGTGCCGACGATGATCGCGTCGTAGTCGGCGAGCTCCTCGATCCTGGCGACCGGCGCCTTCTGGTCGAGCTTGTAGCCCGACGCCTTCGCGACGTCCTCGGGCACGAGCTCGGGCACGCGCTTGATGTCCACCGTCGCTCCGGCCTCGCGGGCACCTTCGGCGACCGCCTCGGCCATTTTCTCGATGTGTCCGTAGGACGAGTAATAAAGCACCAGGACCTTTGCCATGTCGTGTACCTCCTGCGGGGATTCCGTGTCGGAAAAGCTTAGCTCCGGGACACTGCTTGCGGTAGGTGCCGAAAGCCCGATTCAGCGTCCCAGCAGCAGGACGATGGGTGGCATGATTCAATCGCGGTTCCGACACCAGAGACTTCCAGGACACCATGCGCCTCACCCAGCCCCGGATCGAGCCGGTCCCGCCGGAGCAGTGGACGGCCGAGCAGGCCGAGATCGCCCGACCTATCCTCGAACGACACGGCAAGCTCCTGAACATCTTCCGCACCCAGCTCAATCACCCGGAGGCCATGCGCGGCTTCCTGGGCTTCGGGTCGTACGTCCTCAGCAAGCGCAACACCCTGCCCCCGCGCGAGCGGGAGCTGGTGGTGCTGCGCACGGGCTACCTGTCCCGGTCCGGCTACGAGTGGACCCAGCATCGCCGCATCGGCCTCAATGCCGGCCTGACCGAGGAGGAGGTCGAGCGCATCAAGCGGGGGCCCGACGCGCCCGGCTGGAGCGCGGCCGATGCCGCGCTGCTGCGTGCGACCGACGAGCTCCATGCCGACCAGTTCATCCGCGATCCCGCATGGGAGGAGCTGCGCCGCCATTTCGACGAGCGGCAGTGCATGGACGTGGTCTATACCGTTGGCCAGTACGTTCTCGTCTCGATGCTGCTCAACACGCTCGGGGTGCAGCTCGACGAGGGCCAGGTCCTCGACCCGGACCTGCGCAAGGAATGAACGAGGAAAAGCAATGCCGTATGTGAATGCCAGGGGCGCGCGCCTCTACTACGAGGAGGCCGGCAGCGGCCGGCCGATCGTGTTCGTGCACGAGTTCGCCGCCGACCTGCGCGAATGGGAGCCCCAGATGCGCTGGTTCTCGCGCGAGTACCGCTGCATCGCCTTCAATGCGCGGGGCTACCCGCCCTCGGACGTGCCCGACTCGCCGGCGCTCTACGGCTACGAGCATTCGGCCGACGACATCCTCGCCGTGCTCGACGGCCTCGGCATCGACAAGGCCCATGTCGTGGGGCTCAGCATGGGCGCCTACGCGACCCTGCAGTTCGGCCTGCGGCATCCGGACCGCGCGCTCTCGCTTGTGCCGGCCGGCATCGGCGCCGGCGCGCCCTACGAGCATCGCGAGATCTTCCGCCAGCAGGCCGAGGAAACCGCCGACCGCCTGCTCGAGAAGGGCTGGAAGACCGTGGCCGAGGAGCTCGCCCTGGGCTCGAACCGCGTGCAGCTGCTGAACAAGGACCCGCGCGGCTGGGAGACCTTCAAGTCGCACCTTGCCGAGCATTCGGCCGTCGGCTCAGCGCACACGCTGCGGCAGTACCAGGCCGTCCGGCCCTCGCTCTACGACTACGAGAAGGAGCTCGCCGAGCTGCGGATACCGACGCTGTTCGTCGTGGGCGACGAGGACGAGCCCTGCCTCGACGTCAACCTGTTCCTCAAGCGCACCATGCCGAGCGCGCAGCTCTGGGTGATGCCGGCGAGCGGGCATGCGGTGAACCTCGAGGAGCCCGCGGCCTTCAACGCGGGCGTTCACGCCTTCCTGTCCAGCGTGGATCGCGGCTGCTGGCGGCCGCGCGATCCGCGCGCCTACGGCGGCGGCTCGCTGCCGACGGGCAAGCCGGCGTAGGCGGGCGCGGCGCCGGAGGCGGACGACATGGGCACCGGCCAGGAGCACCGTCGCCCATGAGTCCGCTGGCCGTCATCGTCGTCGCGGAGCTGCTGGCCACCTCGCTCTGGTTCAGCGCGAACAGCGCGGCCGACGAGCTGCAGGTGGCGTGGGGCCTGGGCGTCGCCGAGATCGGCTGGCTCACGAGCGCCGTCCAGGTCGGCTTCATCACCGGCACCCTCGTCGTATCGGTCAGCGGCCTTGCGGACCGCTTCCCGGCGAGTCGCATCTTCCTCGTGTCAAGCATCGTGGGCGCTGCGGCCAACGCTGGCTTCGCGCTGCTCTCCGACGGCATGGCCTCCGCGATCGGCTGGCGCTTCGTCGTCGGGTTCTGCCTGGCCGGCATCTATCCGCTCGGCATGAAGCTGGTGATCACCTGGACGCGGGGCGATACCGGCAACGCCCTCGGGCTGCTCGTCGGCATGCTGACGCTGGGCACCGCACTGCCGTACGGGCTGCGCGCCTCCTTCGGTACGCTGCCGTGGCAGTCGGTGATGCTCGCGTCGTCGCTGCTGGCGCTCGCCGGCGGCTTCGCCATCCATCTGCTCGGCGACGGGCCCTACCTGAAGCCGGCTGGCAGGCCTCGTGCGGCGAGCCTGCTCGGCGGGGGGCTGCAGGCCTTTCGCATCCCGCGCTTTCGCTCGGCCGCCTTCGGGTACTTCGGGCACATGTGGGAGCTGTATGCCTTCTGGGCGCTGGTGCCCTGGCTCGTGATGTCGGCCGCTGCGGCCGACGGCATCGAGCTCGCCGCACCGGCCATCGCGATGGCCGCCTTCGGGGTGATCGGCATCGGGGCGTTCGGCTGTTTCGGCGGCGGCTGGCTCAGCATCCGCAGGGGCAGCCGGTTCGTCGCCGCCACGGCGCTCGCCATCTCCGGCGCGTTCTGCCTGGTCTATCCCTTGCTCGACGGCCTGCCGTTCGCGATCCGGATGGCGCTGCTGCTCGCCTGGGGCGTGGCGGTCGTCGCCGACTCGCCCCAGTTCTCCAGCATGTCGGCGCAGGCTTGCCCGCCCGGGATCGTGGGTGGCGCACTGGCGATCCAGAACAGCATCGGCTTCGCGATCACGGCCTGCTCGATCGCGCTCGCGACCTCGATGTATCCCGTCCTCGGCGACCGGGTCGCCTGGCTGCTCGCGCCGGGTCCCATCCTCGGCCTGATGGGGATTGCATGGGGCGGGCGGGGCGCGGCGAAGGGCGAGGCTCCGGGGCCGGGGTAAAGCACGAGGCGCCGGGGCAAAGGTCGGGTCGCGCCTGCGCCCATCGCCGCGGGATCACCGCCACAGTGCTAGATTGGGCCTCGGCGATGCGCCCGGCCGGGGCCCACGCGCGCGAAGGCAGGTCGACATGAACGAAGCAGATCCGGGCGACGGTTCCTGGCGCCCGCCGCTCACGATGTCGCCGGACACGACGTTCCGGCATCGGGTGCCGATCCATGCGCTGGTCGATCCGGTCACCTCCAATGCCGACCATTTCGTGCTGGCGCATTTCGGGATCCCGCGCATACGCGCGGCCGACTGGCGCCTGCTCGTCGACGGGATGGTCGCGCGGCCCGCGCGCCTCTCGCTCGAGTCGCTCGCGCGTTTCCCCCGGCGCGAAGTCGAGGCCTTCCTCAAGTGCGCCGGCTTTCCCGACGATCCCACGACCAACACGCGCAATGCGTCGAATGCCGTGTGGGCGGGCGTGGACCTGCGCGACGTGCTCGACGATGTCGGCATCGATCCGGCGGCCACCTGCGTGTGGGCCCATGGCCCCGACCATGGACGCTATGCGGACTGGACTGCCGACGCCTACGTGAAGGACGTGCCGCTCTCGCGCATCGCGGCCGGCGACGTCGTGCTCGCCTGGGAGATGAACGGGGAGCCGCTGCCGCCGGAGCACGGCTTTCCGCTGCGCCTCCTGGTGCCCGGCTTCTACGGGACCAATTCCGTGAAGTGGCTCTGCCGCCTGCATGTCGCCGACCGCCGCGCGCCCGCGATCACCGCCACGCGCCTGTACAACGATCCGGCCGGGCCCGGGGCCGGAGGCGAGCGGGCCGGAACCGTTCCCGTCCGGGAGGCGCCGCCCGACGCGATCATCGTGGCGCCGGCCGACCGGGCGGTCGTCGAGGGGGATCCGGTCCATGTCTGGGGCCGCAGCTGGGCGGCGCGCGGCATCGCGCGGGTGGAACTCAGCTTCGACGAGGGTGCGAGCTGGATCGATGCCGAGGTCGAACCGCGGCGCGGCCACGCCTGGCAGCGGTTCGACCTGCGGATCGCGCGCGAGAGGATCGCGAACGCCCGCTCGATCATCGCGAGGGCGACCGACCGCGCGGGCGAGCGACAGCCGCTCGAGCGGGCGCGCAACGCGAGCCACCGCATCGCGGTGACCCTTGCCTGAGCCGCGTTCCCGCTCGAGCTCGCCTTCGACCAGGGCCGCCCGCGCCATGCGACCCGATCTCCCCGAGGTTTCCCGGATCGCGCTGGTCGCGCTCGTGATGGGCGCCGTGCCGGGCGCGGCCAGCGCCCAGGTCGCGGCGGCGTCGCTCGACGCGGTCACGGTGAGCGCGACGCGGCCCGCGACGGGCGGCCTGGGCCTGCCCGTCACGCTCGACGCCATCGGCCCGGAGGACATCGACCGGGAGGGCGTCGGCGTGGAGCTGCCGCGCCTGCTCGGCCGCGTGCCCGGGATCGTCGTGCGGGACCGCTACAACGAGGCGCAGGACCTGCAGGTCTCGTCGCGCGGCTTCGGCGCGCGCGCGTCCTTCGGCGTTCGCGGCGTGCGTCTCGTGCAGGACGGCATCCCGCTCACGATGCCGGACGGGCAGGGACAGACCGGCCCCATCGAGCTCGGTTCGCTCGCGCATGTGGACGTGTTGCGCGGACCGTTCGCGGCGCTCTTCGGCAACTCCTCGGGCGGCGTCGTGTCGCTCTACACCGAGGATCCGTCGCATGCACCCGCGTTCGGGTTCTCGGGCGGCGCCGGCAGCTTCGGGTCGCGCGAGTGGGGCCTGGCCCTCGGCACGACCTCCGGCGATGTGGGCCTGTCGCTTCGCCGCTTCGTGCGCTGGAGCGACGGCTGGCGCGATCACAGCGCGAGCCGGCGAGAACAGTGGGGCGCAAAGCTGGTGCGCGAGGACGAGGAGGGCTCGCGCCTGAGCCTGGTCGTCGCGACGCTCGACCAGCCCGATGCGCAGGATCCCCTGGGCCTGACCCGCGCGCAGTTCGAGGACGACCCGCGGCAGGCCGTGGCCGAGGCGCTCGCCTTCGATACGCGCAAGTCGGTGGCGCATCGGCAGGCGGGGCTGGAATGGCGCCGGCGCCTCGCGGGCGGGAACGAACTCAGGCTGCGCGCCTGGGGGGGCGAGCGCCGCATGCGGCAGTACCTCGCCTTCGCCGGTGCGGGCCCGACCTCGGCGGGCGGCGTGGTGGACCTGGATCGCGGCTTCGGCGGCGTCGGCGCGCAGTGGACGCGGGCGGCGGAATTCGCCGGCACGCCGGTCGCCTATACCCTGGGCCTCGAGCTCGAGCGCATGAGCGAGCGGCGCCGCGGCTTCGTCAACGAGTCGGGCATGGCGGGCGCGTTGCGGCGCGACGAGCGCGACACGGTGGATGCCCTCGGGGCCTACGCGATTGCGCAGTGGGACCTCGCGCCACGCTGGCAGCTCGCCGGCGGGCTGCGCCATTCGCAGGTGCGCTTCAGGATTGACGACGATTTCGTCACCGACGCCAACCCGGACGACTCCGGCGCGCGAACCGACTCGGCCACCCGCGCCGTCGTCGGCGTGCAGTACCGGCCCGGTGGTGCGACCCGACTGCACGCTGCCATCGGCGGCGGCTTCGAGACGCCGACCTTGAGCGAGCTCGCCTATCGCGCGGACGGCGAGCCCGGCCCGAACCTGGACCTTCGCGCGGCGACCAGCACGCACACCGAGATCGGGCTGGACACCGCGATCGGCCGCGACACCCTGGTGCGGGCGAGCGTGTTCCGCGTGGACACGCGCGGCGACATCGTCGCGGATCGCAACGTCGCCGGCCGCAGCACCTATCGCAATGCCGACCGCACGCGCCGGCAGGGGGTGGAGCTCGGCATCGATACCCGCATCGGCCCGTTCAATGCGATGCTCGCCTGGACCTGGCTCGATGCCCGCTTCCGGCGCGACACCAGCCTCGCCGGCGAGTCGCTCGCGGGCAACCGCCTGCCCGGGGTGCCGCGCTACACCGTCGATGCCGAACTCGCCTGGCGTCACGCCGCGAGCGGCTTCTCGACGGCGCTCGCGGCGCGATGGGACGGCCGCGTCGAGGTGGACGACGCCAACACCGAAAGCGCCGACAGCTTCGTCGTGCTTGGGTGGCGCGCGGGCATCGACCGCGAGCTCGGCCCCTGGCGGCTCGGCGCGCGCCTGCGCATCGGGAACCTGCTCGACGAGAAGCACGCCGGCTCGGTGATCGTCAACGCGTCGAACGATCGCTACTACGAGCCCGCGCCCGGCCGGCACTGGTTCGCCGGGGTGGAGGCCGCGCTGGCCTTCTGAGGCCCTCCCGCAACGTCCGTCGGCCCGGTTTGCCGGGCGCTGGCCGCCGCCCCGCCGCGCCCCGCGGTCCGCAGGCTTCTCCCGCGAGGCAACCCTGGGGCCAACGGCGGCAATCCTGACGGGGATTGTTGGAGAAAACGTTTTCTGCTACGTTGCTGGCACCACTCGACGCGGCCAGACGCGATCGGGGGCCCCAAGACATTGGAGGAGACATCATGACGCTCGGACGTCGCGAGTTCCTGGCCTATTCCGGTGCCACGCTCCTGTCCGCCGCCGCGGGCAAGGCATTCGCCCAATCCCAGCCGGGCGAAGTCAGGCTGGACGAAGTGAAGCTGGAGTACGACGGCCCGCCGATCAAGCTGCGGCTGTCCCACTTCGCCCCCGCCACCCATCCCCTCTCGAACGCCACGAGCATTCGCTGGGCCGACCAGATCACGAAGGAAACCGGCGGCAAGATCACCATCGAGAAGTACTACGGCGGCGTGCTGCATGCCGCCAAGGACGGCTTCAAGGCGGCGGTCAACGACATCACGGACATCACGCCCGCCTACGTGATGTACCAGCCCAAGAGCTTCGACCTCGCCCATGTGCTGGACCTGCCCTTCGCCTTCCCGAACACGGCCGTCGCGGTGAAGGTGGCCGAGGAGCTCTACCCGAAGTACTTCAAGAAGGAGTACGAGGCGATGGGCGTGT
>CAZDYQ010000091.1:0-11829 GCA_964509685.1 uncultured Burkholderiaceae bacterium | reverse complement strand
TCTTCATCACCTGGCCGCCGAAGTGCATCAGTTCGCCGCGCGCATCGAGCAGCGACGCGCCGAGGACGAAATCGCGCGCCGCACCCGCCATCCAGCGGTTGGGCCCGGACAGTCCGCAGGCGATCGTGCCCCCGATGGTGGCCCCGGGCCCGAAGTGCGGCGGCTCGAAGGCAAGCATCTGGCCCTTCTCGGCCAGCGTCGCCTCCAGCTCCGCCAGCGGCGTGCCGCAGCGGGCGGTCACGACCAGTTCGGTGGGCTCGTAGCTCACGATCCCGGCGTAACCGCGCACGTCGAGCGGCTCGCCGCGGGGCTCGTTCCCGAGGAAGCGCTTGGTGCGCCCGCCGTGGATCTCGAGGGGGGTCCGCTTCCCGGCCGCGGCTACGATGGCGTCGCGCAGCCCGGCCAGCGCCTGTTCGGGGCTCATGGACGGGCTCCGGAGCGGGCGGGCCGCGAATCCGCCGCCCGGGTCTCGGCCGGCGCGGGACCGGATGGCGGGAAGGCGGCCGCGGCGGGGCGGCCCGCTAAGGGCGAAATTGGGGCGATGCTCATGGTTGGCCCCGATTGTGCCCGAGCCGGGCCGAGGCCGACAGGGCCGCCGGCCCCGGATCCCGCGTCCCCGTCCCGGTCGGCTCGCATGTGCTATACCGTAGCGACTCCTGAACAAGATGATCGAGGGGAGACTGATGGCCCAGATCCGGGACGGCTTCGTCGGCACCATCGGCAATACGCCGCTGATTCGGCTGCGCCAGGCATCCGAGCTCACGGGTTGCGAGATCCTTGCGAAGGCGGAATTCCTCAATCCCGGCGGTTCGGTGAAGGACCGGGCCGGGCTGAGCCTGATCCTGGATGCCGAGCGGCGTGGCGTGCTGCGCCCCGGGGGCATCGTGGTCGAGGGCACCGCGGGCAATACCGGCATCGGCCTCGCCCTCGTTTCCAATGCCCGCGGCTATCGCTGCGTCATCGTGATTCCCGAGACGCAGAGCCAGGAGAAGAAGGACTTCCTTCGGCTGGTCGGCGCCGAGCTGCGGGAAGTGCCCGCCGTGCCCTTCAAGGATCCGAACAACTATGTCCATGTCGCCGAGCGCCTGGCGAAGGAGCTCGAGGCGACCACGCCGAATGGCGTTCTCTATGCCAACCAGTGGGAGAACCTCGCCAACCGCCAGGCGCACATCGACACCACGGGCCCCGAGATCTGGGAACAGACCGAGGGCCGCGTCGATGGCTTCACCTGCGCCATCGGCACGGGCGGGACGCTGGCCGGCACCGCCATCTACCTCAAGTCGCGCAACCCGAAGATCCGCATCGCCGCCGCCGACCCGATGGGCGCGGCCATGTACAGCTGGATCACCCAGGGCAAGCTCGAGGCCACCGGCAACTCCATCACGGAGGGCATCGGCCTCGGGCGGGTGACCGCAAACGTCAAGGGGGCGCCGATCGACACCGCATTCCAGATCCCGGACGAGGAAGCGCTGCCGATCGTCTTCGACCTGCTGAGCAAGGAAGGCCTGTGCGTCGGGGGCTCGAGCGGCATCAATGTCGCGGGCGCGATCCGGCTGGCGAAGGAGATGGGCCCCGGCCACACCATCGTCACGATCCTCGCCGACGGCGGCGCCCGCTACCAGTCGAAGCTGTTCAACCCCGAGTTCCTGCGATCGAAGAACCTGCCCGTGCCGGCGTGGCTCGACCGCTAGCGGAATTTCCTGGCGTACGCCTCGCGCGCATGCCGGGAGATGAAGCCGGCGAGTCCCCGCCCGGAAACGGCAAGCCGACGCATGGTCTCGACCGTGTCGGCGCCCGCGCTGCGACGGGTGTACTCGTACTTCCACCCGTCCACGAACTTCACGACGATGCCGGATTCGGTCAACTCGTAGGCGACGACGCCGGAGTTGCCGCTCAGGTTCCTGTAGCGCTGCATCGGGGCGTGGCTTCGCGCGGGAGTCAGCGCCCCGGGACGCGGTACTCCAGGACCCAGAAGAACTCCCACTCGCGCAGGTGAACGCCTGTCGCGATGCCCGAGACGGCCTCGCGCAGCTCCTCCCCTGATGGAAAGTTCTTGAGCACCCTGTGTGTCGAGCCGTCGGTGAGCCGACGCAGCTGCCAGGTATTGCCTTCGCTGTCCCGTTCGGCGAGTGGCGTGCTGCTGCCGGGCACGAAGCGATTGTCCAGCAGCACGACCGTGCCGCCGGGCGCCAGCGCGCGATGCAGCTCCTCGAGAAAAGGTCGGACGCGACGGCGCGGGACATGCGAGAGCCAGAATCCGGCGAAGGCCGCCTCGAAGCTGCGCGGCGCAAGTGGCAGGCGATACGCATCGCCGCGAACGAAGCGCGCCACGCCGGGCGCGGACCGGGACCGTGCGATGTCGATAACCTCCGCGGTCACATCGATCGCAACCAGCTCGCTAGCCGCGGGTGCGATGAGCCGGGTCCAGTGGCCGGTGCCGCAAGCAATCTCGAGGGTCGCCCTGTCCCGGAATCGCTCCGGCAGCCAATCCCCGATCGCGCGGAGGTCCGTCTGCCGCTCCGGCCTGAGATAGACGCGATCGTACTCGTGCGCGCGGTCGGCGTAGTACTTGCGCAATGCCCCGTCGCTCATCGGCCCCCCACTTGACCAGCACGCTGGTGGCGCGTCGCCCACTCGAGGGCCTGCTCGAGACGGTCGTCGCCCCAGAACAGTTCACCGCTCATGACGACTCCTCCCCGGATGGACGACCTCGCTCCTGACGCACCGTGCCCCGACGCAGCGCGGGCCCGCCAGACGGGAAATGCCCGCGCAGGAAGCCGGCCACCTCGGCAGAAAGACCCACGATCTTGTCGGTTGCCTGTCGATAGAGTTTGAAGTTCAGCTCGGTTTCCGGCCTGCCGTCGCCCCACTCCGAGCATGGCCTGAGCTCTGCTCGTCCCAGGCGACGAGACGCCAGTGCCTCCCTGCGCACGACGATGCTCACCCTCGGTGTCTGGCGGGCGATCCCGGTCTTGCGTGGCACGGCGCTGGCGGCGACCACGCTGCCCATCGCGATGAGGCCCGAACCCCCTTCGTTCTCGCTCGCGAAGATGAACACGGTGTCGCCCGGCGCGATCCGCTTGCCGCCGTACATCGTCTTCTGCTCGTCGAACGTCAGGAGCCGCGACACCGGCTCGGCCACCTGGGTCTTTATGGCGTACATGAGGACTCAGGTCGAGATGGCATCGTAGCCCGCCTCCGAGAACTCGATGAGGCAGTAGCCGTGCCCGAAGGGATCGGCCATCGTGACGATCCGGCCCCACGAGTTGTCGCGCACGTCCCCCTCCTGCGTCGCCCCGGCGGCGAGCGAGCACGCGATCGCCGGCTCGAGCGCCGCGACGACGAAGTCGAGGTGCACCGGCGTCCAGTGCCGATCGTAGGAGCGCCTCGCATCCGAGGCGTGGCTCGCCCTGGTGCCCTCGGCATTGGCGAGCAGGTAGATCCGGCAGTTGGCGCCCACCAGCTCGAGCGCCCCTTCGCCGAGGCGCCGGGCCGGCGCCAGCCCGAAGGCGGAACAATAGAAGGCCCGCGCCGCCTCGATGTCGCTCACGTCGATGTTCACCAGCACCTCGGCCATGACCTGCGCTCCGGAGAGATCGTCCTGGCTCGCTGCCGGCGGCACGTCACGAGACCAGGCGGCTAACGGCGGGGGAGATCCTTCTCGAGCAGGCGGAAGCCGGCTCGCGGCATGTAGCCGTGTCGCCGATAGAAACCCAGCGCGCGCCCATCGTCATCCCCGATCTGCAGGGAGATGTTCGAACAGCCGCGAAGCGCCGATTCCGCCTCGGCCCGCGCCAGCAGGGCCGAGCCGATGCCGGCGCCCCTGTGGTCCTCCAGGACGAAGAATTCGTCGATCTCGGCAGTCAGGCCATGGTGCTCCAGGCTGAAGACGAACACCACGACCAGGTACCCGACTGCCCGCCGGTCCTCGCTGGCCATCCAGGCCGCCCCGAGTTCCGGCGATGCCAGCAGCCGGTCCAGGGCCGCGCCCAGCGAGTCGGCCTGGAACCCGTCCAGGCCCTCGAACGCCCAGTACCTCTCCACGAGCGGCAGCAGCGCCGGGATGTCGGCCGGGCCTGCGCGGTGGAGGTTCATGAAGGCGGCGGCCCGGCGCTCCGGCGCCGAAGCTTGCGGCGGCCCTGCCGCTCAGGCCGCCCCGCCCTTGTGGATGATCGCCACCAGCGCATCCAGGGCGTCGGTGACGGTGAAGATGCCCAGGAGCCCGCCGGAATCCTCGTTGACGATCACGCTTCCCACCTTGCGCTCCGACATGAGGCGGGCGACCTCCTCGAGCGGGGTGCTCGCGGTCACCATGACAGGGTCGACCGACATGATGTCGTCGGCCCGCACCTGCAGCTTCTCCGCCAGGGTCAGCCCCGCCACCACGCGCAGGTCACGGTCGGTCACGACACCCACGATACGGGTGCCACGAACGATCGGCAGGTGGCGGATGCTGTGCTCCGTCATGAGCTGCCGCAGCTCGTCGACCATCGCATCGGCATTGGCCGTTACCGGATTGCGGGTAGTGAACTTCTCCACCGGCACGCTCATCTGGGACATCGAAACTCTCCTTGGGTCGAGGGAAACGCACCCGCCACGATTGGACAGCCCGGCCCCGCAATGCGCCGAGCCGGGCGCTCAGGCGTCATCTTGCCCCAATCCCGCGCGACGTTGATGATCGGGGTCAAAGCCCCGGTGGGTGTCATGGGAGCCCACTTCGATATCGAAATGCAACACGTCCTCCCGTCGCCCCAGCCTGGTGTAGAGCGCGATGGCGGGAGCATCCACGTAGTCGGCCTGCACGAAGATGACATGGGCACCCATGTCGCGGCCCGCACCCTGCAGGTGCCGGATCAGCGCCGTGGCGATACCCCGCCGCCGGTGGGACTCGGCGACCGCCAGGTCGTAGATGTAGAGCTCGCACCGGGGCTGCTCGTACTTCGGCAACAGGTAGGCGGTGAGACCCCCGACGACGGCATCGCGGTCCATCGCGGCCAGGGCGATGAAGGCGTCGCTCGCAAGGAGACTCGCAAGATACGCGTCCGAGGGCGGATTCGTGGTGAACGTCGCCAGGTCCTCGAAGGCGCGCCCGAGCATCGACAGCATGGCCCGCATCCGCGGAATGTCGTCGGGGCCGAGCCTGCGAACCGTGATCGTCATGCCGCAGGGTCCGGGTGCCGCACCCGGCCCGGCTCCCCGATCGCGCAGTCGAGGAGGTCACGGTCCCATCCGCCCAGGTCGGCCGCCGCCTCGTAGGTCGACGACAGGAAATCCATCAGCGCCCCGTCCGGATCGGGCGCGGACCGGACGGCTTCGTACGGCAGGACGAACTCCGAAAGGCCGTCATGCCAGGCGGCCGCGGCGGGCCGGACCACAGCGCTCCGGTAACCGGCCGGGGCGGGATACGCATACGCGTAGAAAGTGGGCTCGTCGATCCCGCCGCCACCCGGCCAGAAGCCCGCCGAGGAAACCTCCCGGTCATACGCCTCCTGGGCCACGTCGTCGGGCAGTGCCGGAACGCCGCCGGAATGGAGCGGGGCACGCCGGCCCGAGAAGCGGGTCACCGCGAGATCGAAGCTGCCCCAGAAGAGATGCACCGGGCTGGACTTGCCGAGGAAGGACGTACGGAACCGGCCGAACACCGTGTCGACCGCCGTCAATGCCTGGTGGAAGCGCTGCACCGCCTCGCGGTCGTAGGGTCGGGCGCGATGATCCTCGACGAAAGGCACGGGATCGGGCACCTCGTTCGGCGTCCCATCGAACTTCGACGTGCCGCCGAGATCGGCGACCAGCCGCACGAAATCGGCATGAAACCGAGCGACGCTGGTCGCACCGAGCTCGATCGAGGCGCTGCGCCCGTTGCCGGATGTACCGATGATCTTGTGATCCCGCAGGTCGAACAGGATCTCGATGCCCGGGCCATCGGGAATGGGCGACGACGCCAGGCCCCTCGGCGTGACGTAGAACGTCGCATGCCACGAGTGGTTGATCCACGGCGCGTGTGCGATCCGGTACTTCCCGGCCACCTGCAGGTAGAGATGCAGGGCGCTGCACGTGTCGCGCCAGTCGAGGTACTCCAGGCGAGGCCATTGACGGGTCATCGCGCTTCCTCCTCCTTGGCCCTTCAGTATCGGATCGGTACCCGGACTGCGATCGCCCCGACCCTCATGGCGCCGATGCCTTTGCGCGGCGGGCCTGCATGACGGTCATGATGCCCCCAGGGCGGCGCGCCCGCCGAAGCGCGTCGTCGAAACAGCCCAACCGGAGGATCCAGGCCATGCCCAAGGGGTCGGACTTGCTCGTCGCTGCACTGGAGAACGAAGGCGTGGAGCGCATATTCGGCGTACCCGGCGAGGAGAACCTCGACCTGCTCGAGTCGCTGCGGACGTCGCGCATCGAACTGGTCCTCATGCGGCACGAGCAGGCGGCGGCCTTCATGGCCGCCACCCACGGCCGGCTCACGGGCAGGCCCGGCGTCTGCCTGGCCACGCTGGGCCCGGGCGCATTGAATCTTTCGACCGGCGCGGCCTATGCCCACCTCGGCGCCATGCCCATGATCCTCCTCACCGGCCAGAAGCCGGTGATGAGCGCGAAGCAGGCGCGCTTCCAGATCGTCGACATCGTGGCCTCGATGAAGCCGCTGACGAAGCTGACGCGCCAGATCGTCAGCCCCGCCAGCATCCCGGCGATGATCCGCGACGCCTTTCGCGTGGCGACGGACGAACGGCCCGGGCCGGTGCATCTCGAGCTGCCGGAGGACGTCGCGGCCGAGGAGGTCGAGGACGCATTCGTGATCCCGGTCCACTCGCGCGAGCAACCCGTGGCCCACCGCGCCGCGCTCGACAGGGCGGCAGACGCACTCCTCGCGGCGAAGCGGCCGCTCGTGATGATCGGCGCGGCGGCGAATCGGCCATCGCTGGTCGAGGCGCTGTCGGGCTTCATCACCCGCACGCGCCTGCCGTTCTTCAACACGCAGATGGGAAAAGGCGCGGTGACCGGCGGCTCCGATCTGTACATGGGGACCGCCGCGCTTTCCGAGGGCGACTATGTCCACGAGGCCGTCGAGCGAGCCGACCTGGTCGTCGCGATCGGCCACGACACGGTCGAGAAGCCGCCCTTCCTGATGATGAGCGCCGGCGGGCCGAAGGTCGTCCATGTCGGCTACCAGTCCGCCACGGTCGAGCAGGTGTATCACCCGGACATCGAGGTGATCGGCGACATCGGGGCGTCCGTCGAGGCGCTCGGCGCACGGCTGCAAGGCAGGCTGACCGCCGATCCGGGCATGCTCGAACTGCGCCGGCGGATTCTTGCCCGGGTGAACGACCGCGCCGAGGAGGACCGCTTTCCACCCACGCCGCAGCGCATCGTCCACGACGTTCGCAAGGTCATGCCGGACGACGGCATCGTCTGCCTGGACAACGGCATGTACAAGATCTGGTTCGCGCGCAACTACCGCACCCATGTCGCCAATACGCTGCTGCTCGACAACGCGCTCGCCACGATGGGCGCCGGCCTGCCCTCTGCGATGATGGCGGCCATGCTTCATCCCGAAAGGCGCGTCCTGGCTGTCTGCGGCGATGGCGGCTTCATGATGAACTCCCAGGAAATGGAAACGGCGGTACGGCTGGGCCTGAACCTCGTGGTGCTCGTCCTGAACGACGCCGCCTACGGCATGATCCGCTGGAAGCAGGCCGTGGACGGCTTCCCCGATTTCGGCATGCGCTTCGGCAATCCCGATTTCGTGCGCTACGCCGAGGCGTATGGCGCCAAGGGCGCACGGGTCGACGCGGTCGAGGACCTCGTGCCCACGCTCGAGGCGGGCTTCACCGCCGGCGGGGTCCATCTGGTCGAGGTGCCGATCGACTACTCCGAGAACACGCGGGTGCTGGTCGATGAACTGCGCAACCGCAGTCCGGGAGTGGAGTGCTCGTGACCCCGGATGAAGGTGGTCGAACGCCGTTCAACCGGTCCCGACGTTCAGACGACCTCCAGGCTCAACAGGGGCGCCGGCGAATCTCGCACCGTGCACGTCATCGGCGAATGGGCCTCGCCCCACTGGACGATCTGGCGCAACTCGTCTTCGGACAGGTCGTCCGCCCCGATCCTCACGCGCGTCGCAAGCGACGAGAGCCCGGCCGACACCTTGTCGTCGAGCCCGAGGTTGCCGCGCAGGTCCGCCGTGCTTTCGACGGTCACTTCGAGCGTCCTCAGGCGCACGCCGAGCATCGCGGCGCGTAGCGCCACCGCGGTGGTCGTGCAGCTGGCAAGCGAGGCGCGAAAGAGCCAGCCGGGGTTCGGCGCGGTGCCGCCGCCCATGGCGACGGGCATGTCGGTGACCAGGGCCTCGCCGTTCGGCCCCGTGACCTCGCACCGCAGGCCGTCAAGGAGCCGCGCCGTCGCGGGCGCCCCTTTCGTGCTGGCCTTGCCCGGCTCGGCCGCGATCGCCTGCGCGACCTTCTCCAGCGCTTCACGAATATCTCGTCCTGGCATGTGCCCCTCCATCGGTGAATGCGCACACGGTACGAGGGCTACCGCAAGGGCAAGGAGCCAGCACAGGCCGGCCGGCCTGCCCCGACGCCTAGGATTTCCCTTTCCGGGGCTCTTCGCAAGCGGATTTGCGTTCCTGCTGCCTCAGCAGCCCCTCGTGCAGGCCGCGAGAGGCGAGCTGCCTGGCCTCCCGGTCCCGCGCGATCGATTCCTGCGCCCGCCGATAGTGCCGGACCACCTCCTCGACGTGCGCCGCCGTGCCGTGCAGCACGATCATCGGCAGCGCGTCTTCCGTCGCCGGCGTGGCGACCCGGCCTCAATGTCGCCGGTCGAGCGCCAGGATCGACAGGCCGGCCGCAACGAAGGTCATGCCCGCCCCCACGTTGGCGGCCACCAGTGCCCGGGGCTGGCGCGACAGCCAGGCGGACAGCTGGGCCGAGAAGCCGCCCAACAGCGTGAAGACCAGCGTGGTGACCACCGCGAAGATGGCGCCGTAGGCGAGCATCTGCGCGTGCACCGAGCCGCGGGCCACCGCGACGAACTGCGGGATGAACGCGACGACGAAGAGGCCCGGCTTGGGATTGAGCACGTTCGACAGGAGCCCCGTGATGAAGACCCGCCGCAGCGGCTGCCGGGCGGCAGGCGAGAAGGAGATGAGGTTGCGTGACCTGATGGCCTTGTAGCCGAGCCACAGGAGATACGCTGCACCGACCAGCTTGACGATCCAGAAGGCCAGGGGAGAGGTCTGGAGCACCAGCGCCAGGCCGAGGGTGGCGGCGATCGAATGAATCATGATGCCGAGCCCGGCGCCCACGGACGACGCGGCGGCGGCCGCCCAACCCTGGCTCAGGCCACGGGTGATGGCGAGGATGTTGTCCGGGCCGGGCGCGACGACGATGACGAGGACCGCGACCAGGTAAGCCGCAAGGAGCTCAGGAGGGAACACGTGCGTTCCTCATGCTCGCCCTGTCCCGGGATCGCGCGGCTTCCCGGGCCTCAGAACCGCTCCAGCTCCGGAAACCGCAGCTGTCCCCGGTGCACATGCATCTTCCCGTACTCGGCGCAGCGCGCGAGGGTGGGAATCGCCTTGCCGGGATTGAGCAGGCCGGCGGGATCGAAGGCCCGCTTGACGGCGAAGAAGGCCTCGCGCTCGGCGGGCGAGAACTGCACGCACATCGAGTTGATCTTCTCGACCCCCACGCCGTGCTCGCCAGTGATGGTGCCACCGTACTCGACGCAGGTCTCGAGGATCTCGGCACCGAAGCGATCGGCCCGCTCCCATTCGCCGGGCTTGTTGGCGTCGAACAGGATCAGCGGGTGCAGGTTGCCGTCGCCGGCATGGAAGACGTTCATGCAGCGCAGGCCGTACTTCTCCTCCATGGCCTCGATCGCGCTCAGCATGCGACCGAGGGTGCGCCGCGGAATGGTTCCGTCCATGCAGTAGTAGTCGGGCGAGACGCGCCCGGCGGCAGGGAACGCGTTCTTGCGCCCCGACCAGAAGCGCAGCCGCTCTTCCTCCGATTCGGACACCCGGATCGCGGTACAGCCGCAGTCGCGCAGCACGGACTCGATCCGTGCGATTTCCTCGTCCACTTCCTCATCGGTGCCGTCCGACTCGACGATCAGCACCGCCTGGGCCTCGAGGTCGTAGCCGGCGTTCACGAAGGGCTCGACGGCTCGCACCGCCTTCTGGTCCATCATCTCCATGCCCGCCGGGATGATGCCGGCCGCGATGATGGCGGCGACCGCGTCACCCGCCGGCTCCACCCCGTCGAAGGACGCGAGCACGGCCTTGGCCACCACGGGCCTGGGCAGCAGCTTCAGGCTGACCTCCGTGACTACGCCGAGCATCCCCTCCGAGCCGATCACCAGCGACAGCAGGTCGAGGCCGGGCACGTCGGGCGCCTCGCTCCCGAACTCGAGGATCTCCCCGTCGATCATCACCATGCGCACGCGCAGCACGTTGTGGCAGGTGAGCCCGTACTTCAGGCAGTGCACGCCGCCCGAGTTCTCCGCGACGTTGCCGCCGATGGTGCAGGCGATCTGCGACGAGGGATCGGGCGCGTAGTACAGCCCGTAGGGCGCCACCGCCTCGGAGACGGCGAGATTGCGCACGCCCGGCTGGACGCGCGCAATGCGCGCCACCGGATCGACGGATAGGATCCGGTTGAACTTCGCGAGCGACAGCACGATACCGGCGCCGTGCGGCATGGCGCCGCCCGAGAGGCTGGTGCCCGCGCCGCGCGCGACCACGGGCACGTCGAGCTCCTGGCAGACCCGCAGGATGTCCCGGACCTGCTCCTCGGTGTCGGGCAGCGCCACCGCCATCGGAAGCTGCCGGAAGGCGGAAAGCCCGTCGCACTCGAACGGCCGGGTATCCTCGACTTCGTGCAGCAGCGCGTCGCGCGGCAGGATGGCCCCGAGCCGTTCCAGGACACGGGCGCGCTTCGCCGGCGAGGGCGTGGCGGTGACATCGGCGTGGCGGTGTTCGGTGGCGGCATTCATGGTCGGCTCCAGGACACGGCGGGGACACCCGGCACCGGGGCCCAGCCGGCAGCTTAGCGGCCGGAAGGAAAAGCTCCAAGCCGCGCCCCGGCCGATCGAGCGCCGGCATTTCCCTGGCCGGGCCCCTCCATGGGCGGTTGACCATCCAGCGGGACTTCGACGACGATCCCCCTTCGCTCCTGCCGGCGACAGCCCCCCGGTGCCCGGCAATCAACCCCGATACCAGTCGATGAAGAAAGAAGCCTGGCGGCGCGAGGCCGCTTCGTATCCCCTCTCGGGCGAAATGCCGACGCGCTATACCGACATGGACGTCTGGCAGCACATGAACAACTGTGCGCTCATCAACCTCCATGGCGAGGCGGTGCATCATGCGCTGCACACGCTGTTCGGGCCCCGTGCCTGGCGTGACGGCGAGCCCGTCGTCGGCTACCTCGCCAGCACGACGGACTTCATCGCGCAGGCCTACTACCCCGACCCGCTGTCCTGGGGCGCGCGGGTGGTCGGCATCGACGAGCGGGGCTTGCGGATCGCCACCGCGCTGTTCCAGCGCGGCCAGTGCGTGAGCCTCCACGAGGCCCTCCTCGCGGGCTGGGCCGATGGCCGTCCGGTTGCGCTGGCCCCCGACCAGCTGTCGGTGCTGCGCGCGGCGCGCATCGAGGGGGCGGAGAGGCTGCACGAGGGCGACTGCCTGCGGCCCGGCGGGACTGCGCCGCGGCTCGAGCACTTCCGCTGGCAGCGCCCGATCGCGCTTCGCTTCGGCGACAGCGATGCGCGTCGCCTTCCGAGCGACGCCTGGCTCGGGCGCTGCGCCGAGCAGATGCGCATCGAGTTCCTGAC
>CAZDYQ010000090.1:0-11862 GCA_964509685.1 uncultured Burkholderiaceae bacterium | reverse complement strand
GGCGTTGTTCACCTCGGGACGGTTGAGGGTGACGGTGACGACGCCACGGTCGTCGACCGAAACGAGGACGGGGGATTCGGACATGGACGATCTCCTGGATGTGTACCGGCATCGCGCCGGTGAAAGGCCTCATGCTGCTCGCGCGGCCGCGGGCCGGCGCGTCTGGGGTATCGTACGGGCGATTTCGACAGGGGGCTCGAAGATGGATTTCCACGGCGTCTATCCCTACCTCGTCTCGCCGATCGACGGAGACGGTCGCGTCAAGGACAGCGTGCTTGCGCGGCTTGTCGACGACCTGGTCGAGGCCGGCGTCCACGGCCTCGCACCGCTCGGCTCCACGGGCGAGTTCGCCTATCTCGACTGGAACCAGAGGCGCCGTGTGGTCGAGGTCGTAGTCGAGGCGGCGCGCGGGCGCGTGCCCGTCGTCGCCGGCGTCGCGGCCACCACCATCGCCGAGGCGCAGCGCCAGGCGCGCGAGATGCAGGCGATCGGGTGCGACGGGATCCTCGCGATCCTCGAGGCGTACTTCCCCCTCGGCGACGACGGCGTGTACGACTATTTCGCCGCAGTGGCCGCCGCGACGCCGCTGCCGGTGGTGCTCTACACCAACCCCAACTTCCAGCGCGCCGACCTGTCGCTGCCGGTCATCGATCGGCTCTCGCGCATCGACAATGTGCTCGCGATCAAGGACGCATCGACGAACACGGGGCGGCTGCTCTCGATCATCAACCGCGTCGAGGGCCGGCTCAAGGTATGCGCGGCCTCGGCCCACATCCCCGCCTGCGTGATGCTGATCGGCGGCGTCGGCTGGATGGCGGGGCCGGCCTGCCTCGTGCCGCGCCAGAGCGTGGAGCTCTACACGCTGTGCCGCGACGGCCGCTGGCCCGAGGCGATGGCCCTGCAGGCCAGGCTCTGGGACCTGAACCAGGCCTTTGCCCGCCACAACCTTGCCGCCTGCATCAAGGGCGGGCTCGTCATGCAGGGATACGAGGTCGGGGACCCCCTCCCGCCGCAGGCGCCGCTGTCGCCCGCGGGCCAGGCCGAGGTGCGTGCCGCCCTCGAGGTCGTCGGGGCCCTGCCGGCGCGCGGCTAGCGAGTTTTCGTCGAGGTCCGGACGGGCTCGCCGCGCGCGGCGAGCGCCATGTCGTAGCCCCGGCGGAAGTCCCGGATCTGCCGCAGCATCCAGCGCTCGGCCTCGTCCGCATCGCCCGCGCGCAGCGCGGCGAGGATGGCCCTGCGGGCAACGAGGAGCCGCTCCCCGGCGACGGGCACGTTCTCGAAGACGAAGGTCTGGAAGCGACGATAGGAGCGACCGTTGAGCTGGCCGTGCGCGAGCATCAGGGCCCGGTTGCCGCTCATGCGCGCCAGCAGGTCGCTGAACCGCGCATTGAGCTCGGTCGGTACCTCGCGCCTCGCCACGGCCGCCTCGATCCGCTCGAGCACCGCGGCGAGTTCCTCCAGCTGCGCGGGCGCGCGACGCAGCGCCGCCAGCCGGATGAGCGGTGGCTCGACCACCGAGACTGCCTCGAACAGCTCCTCGAAGCTGATGTCCTGCAGTCGCAGGACGCGTTCGAACTGCTGGCCCATGTCTTCGGGCGAGGGATGGCTGACGACGAGGCGCTTGGCGCTCTCGCGATGAAGGAGCCGCGCCTCCTCCAGCACCCGGATCGCCTCGCGCACGGTGGAGCGGTTCACGCCGAACGCCTCGCACAGCTCCATCTCCGTCGGCAGGAGGTCGCCGGCGCGCATCTCGCCGGCGAGCACCTTCTCGGCGATGGCATCGGCGAGCGCGCGATAGCCCGGCACCCGGCGCTGCCTGGGCTGTCGGGCGCCGTCGCGGCCTGCGGTCGTCGAGGATCGGGGCAAGGGGACTCCGGGGGCAATGCTGGGCGGTGTCGGGCCCGGCGGCTCGAACGGCCGCCGGTGCCGCATCGGGCTGATATGATAATCGCCGTTTGTCAGACAAACGGACCGATCTCGGCGGCGCGTGCCGCACGACCGACTCCCCAGCAGAAGGAACCATCCGATGGCTGAAGCACTGATCATCGACGCCTGCCGCACGCCGCGCGGCATCGGCAAGGCCGGCAAGGGCGCCCTTGCCGACATGCACCCGCAGCATCTCGCCGCGACGGTGCTGCGCGCCCTCGCCGAACGCAATTCGCTTCGCACCGCCGACGTCGATGACGTGATCTGGGGCACGAGCGCCCAGGTCGGCAAGCAGGCGGGCGACCTCGGGCGCATGGCGGCGCTCGATGCCGGCTACGACATCCGTTCCTCGGGCGTCACGCTCGACCGGTACTGCGGGTCGGGCATCACCAGCGTCGCGTTCGCGGCCGCGCAGGTCATGTCGGGCATGGAAGACCTCGTCGTCGCGGGCGGCACGGAAATGATGTCGATGCCGCGCAATCGCGGCAGCGACGGCCCGCCGATGATGGACAGCGGCAACCTGCGGCTGCGGGCGAAGCATCCCCAGTCGCAGCAGGGCGTGTGCGCCGATGCGATCGCCGGCATGGAGGGCATCACCCGCGCCGATGTCGATGCCCTCGCGTACGACAGCCAGCAGAAGGCGGCCCGCGCCATCGAGGGCGGCCACTTCAAGCGCAGCCTGGTACCGGTGTACCGCGAGGATGGCACGCTCGCGCTCGACCACGAGGAGTATCCGCGTCCCGGCACCACGATGGAGGTCCTCGCGGGGCTCAAGCCGGCGTTCGAGGCGATGGCGAACGTCGAGGTGGACGACCGGGGTACCACCTACGCCAGCCTCATCCGCCAGAAGTACCCGGATATCAGGTTCAACCATGTCCACCATGCCGGCAATTCCTCGGGGGTGGTGGACGGTGCCGCGGCGATCCTGCTCGCATCGCCCTCCTACGCGAAGAAGCACGGCCTGAAGCCGCGCGCCCGCGTGGTTGCCACCGCCAATGTCGGCGACTGTCCGACGCTCATGCTCAACGCGCCGGTGCCCGCCGCGCGCAAGGTGCTCCAGAAGGCGGGCC
Source organism: uncultured Burkholderiaceae bacterium (assembly GCA_964509685.1). Lineage (GTDB taxonomy): Bacteria > Pseudomonadota > Gammaproteobacteria > Burkholderiales > Burkholderiaceae_E > JAMLIN01. The sequence goes on along the minus strand of CAZDYQ010000090.1, from coordinate 8,866 downwards.
TGACCATCGACGACATCGACCTCTTCGAGATCAACGAGGCCTTCGCCGTCGTGGCCGAGAAGTTCATCCGCGACCTGCGCCTCGATCGCGAGAAGGTCAACGTGAACGGGGGCGCGATCGCGCTCGGGCACCCGATCGGCGCGACGGGATCGATCCTCATCGGCACGCTGCTCGACGAGCTCGAGCGCCGTGACCTGCGCCGGGGGCTGGTGACGATGTGCGCCGCCGGCGGCATGGCACCGGCGATCATCATCGAGCGGGTCTGAGGCATGCGCAATCCACTCGACTTCACCGGCAAGACCGTGCTGGTGGCCGGCGGGTCGAGCGGCATTGGCAACGGTATCGCCCGCGCCTTCCTCGAGCAGGGTGCGACGGTGCACGTCTGGGGCACCCGGCCCTCGGCCGCCGACTATTCGGCGGAAGAGGGCTCGGACCTCTCCGGGCTGCACTACGCGCAGGTCGACCTCATGCAGCCCGGCGCGGTGCAGGCCTGGCAGCCGCCCTTCGACCGGCTCGACGTCCTCGTGCTCTCGCAGGGCACCGTCATTTACCGGCGGGGCGAGTTCGATCCGGTGGGCTTTCGCAAGGTCGTCGAGCTGAACCTCAACAGCCTGATGGATTGCAGCCTGAGGTTCCGCGACATGCTGCGCGCGGCCAGGGGGGCGCTCATCACGGTGAGCTCGACCGCGGCCTACCACGCGACGAAGGGCAATCCCGCCTACAACGCGTCGAAGACGGGCGTCATCGGGCTCACCCGCACGCTGGCGCAGGCATGGGCGGGCGAGGGCATCCGGGTCAACGGGATCGCGCCCGGCCTGGTGGATACCAAGCTCACCAGGGTGACGACCGGGAACCCGGAGCGGCTGGCGGCCAGCCTGCGCAGGATCCCGGCCGGGCGGCTCGGCTTGCCGTCCGACATGGCCGGCGCGGCGCTGTTCCTCGCCTCGCCGCTCGCCGCCTACGTCTACGGGCAGACGATTCCCGTGGACGGCGGCCTCATCCTGTAGGCGCCTCGCGATGAACCTCCTGCGCCCGCGCCCGCTCGACCCCCGGGCCTTCGCGCCGTACGGCGACGTGATCGAGGCCGGCGCGGCGGCGCATCGCTACGAGATCAACGAGGGCACGACGACGCGTTTCCACGATCTCGCGCGGATCGAACCGGGCCGCGGGGGCCGGGCCATCGTCAGCATCTTCCGTTGCCGCGCGGGCGACGGATCGCCCGTGACGATCCGCATGATGGAGCGCCATCCGCGCGGATCCCAGGCCTTCGTTCCGCTCGGGGGCGGCCCATGGCTGGTCGTGGTGGCCCCGCCCGGGGAGACCGTGGCGGCCGATGCCATCGAGGCCTTCGTCGCCCGCGGTGACCAGGGCATCAATATCGCCCCGGGCGTCTGGCACCATCCGTTGATCCCGTCCGCCGTGGAGCGGGACTTCCTCGTCATCGACCGGGATGGCGAGGGCGAAAACTGCGACGTGATCGAGCTGTCCGTCGAGCGGGTGCTCGACACCGGCCCGTAGCGCACCGCCCTGCGCGGTTTCGCGCGAGGCCTGGCGCCGGCCCGCGGCCGCCGGTCAGCCGTCTCCCTGGCGCAGCCGCCGGGCGACCGTGTCCGCGACCCGGATCGCCAGCGCGACGATCGTCAGCGTGGGATTCGCATGCCCGGCGGTGGGAAACACCGCGCTGCTCGCGACATACAGGTTGCGAATCCCGTGGACCCGGCACTGGGGATCGACGACACCATCGCGCGGCGATGCGGACATGCGCGCGGTGCCGGCCGGATGATGGGTGGACATCTGCGTGACCAGCGCGACGCCATCGCGGCGCTCGGAGCGCAGTTCCCCGATGCCCGCGCGCGACAGGCCGGCGGCGAGCAACTCGATGCTGCGACCGGCGCTTCTCTGGTCGATCGCGTTCCAGCGAAATCGCACGCGAGGCCGGGGGACACCGAGGGCGTCGCGCTCGCGGCCCAGCGTGATGCGGTTGTCGGGGTCGGGCGCCTGCTCGCACAGGAGGAATACGTCGAGCCCGTCGAAGCGCGACCGCCAGTCCTTCGCCTCGCTCCAGCCGCCGTGGTCGATATCGAAGGCGGGCCGGAACGCGCGGCGGTAGCGCGTGTGGTGGAAGAGCACGTCGTCGAGGCCGCCGGCGATCCGTCCCAGCCGCCGCAGTCGATCGGCCGCGCCCAGGGCCGGGCCGGAGCCGCGCAGGGCGGCGCGAAGCTCGTGCAGGGCGTGGCGCGCGGGCGAGCGCCAGGTCACCCCCCGCCCGAAGGGGCGCTGGATTCGCCGGCGCAGCGAGCGTCGCGGCCGCGGCAGCAGCAGCACGGCGGCCGACAGCAGCCCCTCGCGATCGCGCAGCTGCGGCGCGAGCCCGAACGTGGGAAGCCCCCACGCGCCGTCGATGCGGCGGATGTCGTATGCGCCCGCGCCCGATGGCAGGCCACCGTCGAGGCCCGGCGCCCGCAGGGTGCCCGCGTCGATGATCTGGTGGTCCATCAGGAACCGGCCGACATGGCCGTGCGCATTGCCCAGGCCCGCGGCGACCACCTCGTTCGAGGCGAGGAGCAGGCGGGGCACTTCGAAGCCGCCCTGGGCGAGGACGACCTCACGGGCGCGAACCCTGAACTCGCCGCCGCCCGGGCAGCGAACCCGTATCGCGGTGACGGCATCGGCCTGCGGACCGGTCTCGAGCGCGACCGCGCACGAATTGACCAGGCAGCGCAGGTTCCGGGCGGCCTCGATCGCCTGGCGGGCCTCGCCGGTGAATGCATCCTGGGGCGCGAAGAGAAAGAGGCCGGGCTCGACGTCGTCCGCGAACCGGAAGCCCGCGGGCCCGGCCCGCGACCATGCCGCCGGATCGAACCGGCCCTGCGGGCAACCCATGCGCTTCATCGCCCGCGCGATGTACGGCGCGAGGGTCGTCTCGTCGATCGGCCAGCCGCTGTGGGGCAGCCAGTGCCGGGCGCGATAGTCGATCGGATCGAGCAGCGCGAGGCGAGCCCACGTACGACCCTCGATCTCGATGCACCAGTGCCGGGCCGTGCCGCCGAAACCCGAGCCGCGCAGGCCGGCGATGCCCGGGTAGAGGTCGGGTCCGGGATCGGGGTCCGGCTCGGACGCGAACAGTTCCCGGCCGCTGGAGCCGGGACCGAGTTCGCCCGCCTCGAGGAGCACGACATCCAGCCCACGTTCTCCCAGTTCCATCGCGAGGGTCAGGCCCGCCGGGCCGGCGCCGACGATGCACACGTCGGCATCGAGCACGCTGCCGGCGGGAACGCCTCGTCCGTCGTCGATCATGGCGGGGCGGGCCTTCGATGGGGCGGTCCGGACGAAGGAACCCCGGCTCGGCCTCAGTCGGCCGGGGCGAGCAGGCAGTGCGCGCGGGCCACCGCGATGGGAACGTCGGGGCGTCGCTGCCACAGGCGCACCTGCACGAGCGCCACGCGGTTGCCGCGGCGCACGACGTCGCAGGCGGCGAACGTCTCTTCCGGGCGGCCGCCGCGCAGGTAGTCGAGCGCGAAGTCGATGCCCTTGGGCAGCTTCTCCCCGCGCAGGGTCTGGTTGAGGTGCAGGATTGCGGCCGTCTCGGCGAATCCCGCCACGACGCCCCCGTGCAGGGCGGGCAGGGTGGGGTTGCCGACCAGCTTCGGATGAAAGGGCAGGCGGAAGACGGGTGCCACGGGGTCGGGGGCCACGCGAATGCCGAGATAGTCGAGATAGGGGATGGCCCCCGGAGGCATGGCGGGCTCGCTCGCCGCCGGCGCGCGCCAGTCCGACGGCCCCGCCTGGTCGCGGCCGCCGGCCGCCGTGCCGGCGGCCGCGGCATCCGGTGGCTGCGCCGCCTGCGCATGGGACGCCCCCGCCCCCGGCACCGGGCGCGGCCCGGAAGGGGTCGACAGCATGAAGGCGGCCTGGACGGCCGCCACCGGTTCGTCCCGGTCCTCCTGCCAGACCTCCGCGCGGACGAAGGCGACGCTCCGGGTGAGGCGGTAGCAGTGCGCGTCGCAATGGGTCTCGAGCGAGGGCGAGGCGGGGCGCAGGTAGTCGATCCGCAGGTCGAGGGTGGCGTAGGTGACGTGGGTGTCGAGCGCCGCCCCCACCGCGAGGCCGCAGCAGGAATCCGCGAGCACGGTGATGGCCCCGGGGTGCATCAGGTTGCGCGCGGGATCGCCCATCCATTGCGGGCGCGGCGGCATCGACATGGAGCCCCGGTTTTTCTCCAGGCGGGTCACCACGAGCCCGATGTCCTGCATGTGGGGCGTGCCCTGGACGAAGTTCCTGACGAGGGTGTCGAGATGGTCGGACATGATGTGTCGGGGAAGGCGGCCGGGGCACCCGGCAACGGATCGGGGCCGATCATCGAGTGTAGCGCGGGCATGGAGGGGTGCGCCTGCACGGCCGCGCCCGCGGCCGTAACATCGGGGCATGCCCGCACGTCATGGAAGCCTTCGCATGGAACCCGTCTTCCGGATCGATTTCGTCTCCGATGTCTCCTGTCCCTGGTGCGCGATCGGCCTGGGCTCGCTCGAGATCGCGCTCGAGCGCCTGCTCGGCGAACTGGATGCGCGCATCCACTTCCAGCCGTTCGAGCTCAATCCACGGATGGGGCCGCTGGGGCAGGACATCGCCGAGCACCTCACGCAGAAGTACGGTTCCTCGCCGCAGCAGCAGGCGGCGACCCGCGAGATGATCCGCCAGCGCGGGGCCGAGGTCGGCTTCGAGTTCCGCCCGCAGGGGCGCGACCGCATCTACAACACCTTCGATGCCCATCGCCTGCTGCACTGGGCGCACGAGGAAGGGCGGCCCGACGGCGGCGTCGATGCGCCGGGACAGCAGCGCCTGCTGAAGAAGGCGCTGTTCGTCGCGTATTTCACCGAGGGTCGCAGCCCCGCTTCGCACGAGGTGCTGGTGGACGCGGCGCAAGCTGCCGGGCTGGATGCCGATCGCGCCCGCGAGGTGCTGTCCTCGGGCGAGTACGCCGGGCAGGTGCGCGAGCGCGAGGAATTCTGGCGCGAGCGCGACATCCACGCGGTGCCGGCCATCGTCATCGACGACACGCACCTGGTCTCCGGCGGACAGCCTCCGGAGGTGTTCGAACGCATCCTGCGCAAGCTTGCCGAGCGGCGGCGGGAAGCCGGGTCCGACGCATGAGGCACCTCGTGGCCGCCGACACCGGCGGCACCTTTACCGACAGCGCCGTCCACGACACGCGCGACGGCACGAGGCGCGTCATCCATGCACTGATCCAGCGGCGGGGCGGACGGACCGCGGCGCGCCGTGGGTGGGGCCGGCAAAACCTCGGCCGGACGACGGCGGGCGGCTAGTCGGCGGGCGCCGCGTCGACCGCGGCGGGGGCCGCGGTGCCCTCCGTGCCGGAATTCGCCGCGCCCCGTTCGCCGGGGGCTCCCCGTTCTTCGCCCGTCCGGCCCGCCGCCACTTCGTCGCCCGGCTGCGTGATGAAGCCGAGCTTCTGCACACCCGCTCGCTGCGCCGCCGCCATCACCTGGAGCACCGACTCGTACTCGGCCTTGCGGTCGCCGCGGATGTGCAGTTCCGGTTGCGGATCCTGGCGAGCCGCCTCCTCGAGACGCACCCGCAGCACGTCGGCATCGATCGGCTCGTTGTTCCAGAACACCTGGGCCTGCGCATCGACCGAGATGGTGATCCTGTCGGGCTCCTCGAGGTTGCGCTCGGCGCTCGCGCGCGGCAGGTCGATCGCCACGCGCTGGGTGAGGACCGGCATCGTGATCATGAAGATGATCAGCATGACGAGCATGATGTCGATCAGCGGGACCATGTTGATCTCGCTGACCTCGCCGTCCTCGTCCTCGAAATCGCTGACGGAAATTCCCATGCTAGCCCTCCGCCGCCGCGAATGCCGAGGGCGAATCCTTGTCCTTCCTGCCGGCCGGGCCGGTCCGGCCCACGGCGTGCAGCGTGCCGCCATGGCTTGCGCCGGCGACCCGCCCCTCGCGCGTTGCGTCGAGCGAATCGCCGGTCAGGAAATAGCCGCTGAGCTGCCGGGCGAAGCGCCGCAGCTGGCTGCCGAGCGCGCGATTGGCGCGGCTGAGCGCGTTGTAGCCGAGCACCGCCGGAATCGCGACCGCGAGGCCGAAGGCGGTCATGATGAGTGCCTCGCCGACGGGCCCTGCGACCTGGTCGATGCTTGCCTGCTGCGCGACGCCGATGCCGAGCAGCGCGTGGTAGATCCCCCAGACGGTGCCGAGAAGCCCCACGAAGGGCGCCGTCGATCCGATCGACGCGAGCACCGAAAGGCCGGAACGCAGTCGTTCACTGCTGTCGTCGATCGATCCGCGCAGCGCTTCCGTCACCCACTCGGCGAGGCTCAGCTGCCCGTGGAGTTCCTTGCTGTTGGCCTCGTGGTGTGCGACGGCGGCGTGTCCCTCGAGCGCGAGCTGGAGGAAGGGATTGAGCGCCGGCGGCGGCGCGCCGCGCACCTGCAGCGCGCGCAGGCCCTCCTCGAAGCTGCGCGTGTGCCAGAAGGCGTTGGCGGCGCGCGCCGCGCGGCGCAGGCGCAGCAGGCGCCAGGCGCGTGTCACGATCAGCCACCAGGTCACGATGGACATCAGCAGCAGGATGATGGCGACCGACTTGATCACCAGGTCTCCCTGGTTCCAAAGGGTCGCCAGGCCGTAGGGGGAAGTGCTTGTCAGCTCCATCGCATGTCTTCCTGGAAGTCCTGGATCCGGTGATTGATAAGGGCCCGGCCGCGGCTCACGACCGCAGCGAGAAGATCACGGGCAGCTCGTAGCGGTACGGAATCGGCTCGTCGCCCCGCTTCGCGGGAACGAACTTCCAGCGCCGCACCGCTTCGAGCGCCGCCTCGTCGAGGGCCGCGTAGCCGCTCGTCTGCTTGACCTTGATCTCGCCCACGCGTCCATTCGGCAGTATGAGCACTTCGAGCACCACGCGGCCCTCCTCGCCGAGCCGCCGCGAGCGGGTCGGATAGACCGGTGCCGGATTGTTCAGGTGGGCGGCATCGGAGATCGGCGGCGCGACCGGCGGGGCCGGCGTCGGCGCCGGAGCGGGGGCCGGCGGTGCGGGCGAGGGCGCCGCCGCGACCGGGGGCGGCGCGGGCTGGGGCGGCGCGGGCGCCGGGGCGGGCTCCTGTGCGACCGGCGGCTCCTCGGGTACCGTCACGGAACGTTCGGTCGGCGGCGCCTTCACGGGCGGTGCCCGCTCGGGCTTCGGCCTGGGCCTGGGCTTCGGCTTGGGCTCAGGCTTCGGCTCCGGCTTCGGCGGAGGAGGCGGCGCGGGCTCCGGCTCCGGTTTCGGGGGCGGGGGCGGCGGCACCACCTCGGGATCCGCCTTCGGCATTTCCCGAGGCGGCGGGGCGGGCGGGGGCGTCGGCGCGGGCGGCGCTTCGGCCAGTTTGCGCGACGCTTCGGCGACCAGTACCCCGGTGATGGCCGGCGGCGTGATCACCGGCTCAGGTTCCACGACACCGAGGCCGCGCAGCGCCGCCACGCCGGCGACTGCATGCAGCACCAGCACCGCGAAGGCGGCGGGAATGCCGTCGCGCCACCGCGTGCGCCGCGACCCCGCCGCCCACGCGGGGCGGCGCTCGAAGGCGGGTCGGGGCGAATCATCGCCGTACGGACCGGGAACCGGCGAAGTTTGCGCAGTGTCTGTAGGCACGGTGGGCCCCGCGGGCTGTCGCGCGGGGAGGAGCAGGAGCGGTAGATGAGATCGATTCGCATTCTATACGAATCGACCGGGCCCGGGAAAGGCGAATGGGGACCGTGCGGCGCCGGCCGACGGCGACACGTCGACGCGCAAGGCGTGCAAAAAAGAAAAAGGGGCTGGCAGCGCTGCCAACCCCTCGATGTCTGGTAGGTCGTGGCGGATTCGAACCGCCGACCAACGGATTAAAAGTCCGCTGCTCTACCAGCTGAGCTAACGACCCGTCCTTCGCGCACTGGAAAGATTCCCGAATGCGAAGCTCATCAGTATAGCGCGCGCGGCCGGTCGAGGCAACGCTCCGACCGTCCGACCGGGCATCCGGCGAGGGTCTCGCCCGGCGTTCAGGCGGTGTCCAGCGCCGCGAACATCCTCTCGGTGCGCCACGCCTGGTAGCGCACGCCCAGGACGCCACCGGCGACGATCGACGCGAGCGCGAGCATCGATCCCAGCGAGAGGGTCGAAACGCCCGTGATGCCCTGGCCGATGGTGCAGCCGAGCGCGGTCACCCCGCCGATGCCCATCAGCGCGCCCCCGACCAGATGGTTCGCGGTGTCCTCGACGCTTCCGAATCCCTCCCAGTAGAACTCGCGCGCGAGGACCGAGTGGATGAAGGCGCCCGTGATCACGCCGAGCGTCGCCGCGATGCCCACCGTCACCATCCTGCTCGCGTCGCTCCAGAACATGAGGAGTTCCAGCGTGTAGGCAAGCGGCGCCACGAAGGTGAACGACTCCGGGCGGCCCGAGTTGGTCCGCACGAAGGCTTCCTCGAGGGTGACGGGATTCTCCTCGACATGGCCGACATGGCCGCTGACGTACCACAGCGCGACGACCGCCAGGCCGGTACCGAAGCCGCCCAGCAGCAGCTCGGGGCGCCGGAACTCCCGGTCCTTGAGGGCGAAGCCGACCAGCGCCAGCCCGAACGCGGCGCCCAGGCCGAGGCGCAGCGCCGGTCCGCCCCCGAGCAGCGACGGCAGGTCCTGTCCGGGCGACAGCTCGATCGCCACGGGATCCAGCACGCCGGCACGGAACACCCCGAAGATGCCCTTGAGGGTCATGTAGGCGGCCAGTCCCAGCACGATGAACACGACGAGGCTCTTCAGCGACCCTCCGCCGATGCGCAGGAGCGTCTTGCTGCCGCAGCCCGAGGCGAGCACCATGCCGA
>CAZDYQ010000089.1:0-12074 GCA_964509685.1 uncultured Burkholderiaceae bacterium | reverse complement strand
GGTCCGAAGGGCCGCAACGTCGTCATCGAGCGCAGCTTCGGCTCGCCGCTCATCACCAAGGACGGCGTGACGGTCGCCAAGGAGATCGAGCTCGCCGACAAGTTCGAGAACATGGGCGCCCAGATGGTCAAGCAGGTCGCCTCGAAGACCGGCGACGTTGCCGGCGACGGCACCACGACCGCCACGGTGCTCGCCCAGGCCATGGTCCAGGAGGGCATGAAGTACGTCGCCTCCGGCATGAACCCGGCCGACCTCAAGCGCGGCATCGACAAGGCCGTAGCGGCCCTGGTCGAGGAGCTCAAGAAGATCTCGAAGCCCTGCTCGACCAGCCGCGAGATCACGCAGGTCGGCACCATCTCGGCGAACGCCGACCCCGCCATCGGCGAAATGATCGCCAAGGCGATGGAGAAGGTCGGCAAGGAAGGCGTGATCACCGTCGAGGACGGCAAGTCGCTCGAGAACGAGCTCGACGTCGTCGAGGGCATGCAGTTCGACCGCGGCTACATCAGCCCGTACTTCATCAACACGCCCGAGAAGCAGACCTGCGTGCTCGAGGAGCCGGTGGTCCTGCTGCACGACAAGAAGATCAGCAACATCCGCGACCTCCTGCCGGTGCTCGAGGAAGTCGCCAAGGCCGGCAAGCCGCTGCTCATCGTGGCCGAGGACGTCGAGGGCGAGGCGCTCGCGACCCTCGTGGTCAACTCGATGCGGGGCGTGCTGAAGGTCGCGGCGGTCAAGGCGCCGGGCTTCGGTGATCGTCGCAAGGCGATGCTCGAGGACATGGCCATCCTGACCGGCGGCACCGTGATCTCGGAAGAGACCGGCATGACGCTGGAGAAGGCGAAGCTCTCCGACCTCGGTCGCGCCAAGCGGGTCGAGATCCACAAGGAGCACACGACGATCATCGACGGCGCCGGCGACGTGGAGAAGATCAAGGCGCGTGTCGCCGCGATCCAGAAGCAGATCGAGGAGGCCACGTCCGACTACGACCGCGAGAAGCTTCAGGAACGTGTCGCCAAGCTCGCCGGTGGCGTGGCGGTGATCCGCGTCGGCGCGGCGACCGAAGTCGAGATGAAGGAGAAGAAGGACCGCGTCGACGATGCGCTGCACGCGACCCGGGCCGCGGTCGAGGAAGGCATCGTGCCTGGCGGCGGCGTCGCCCTGCTGCGGGCGCGCGAGACCGTCAAGGACCTGCAAGGCGAGAACGCCGACCAGAACGCCGGCATCCGCATCGTGATGCGCGCCGTCGAGGAGCCGCTGCGCGCCATCGTGATGAACGCCGGCGAGGAGCCCTCGGTCGTGGTGTCCAAGGTGCTCGAGGGCAAAGGCAGCCACGGCTACAACGCGGCCACCGGTGCCTACGGCGACCTGATGGAGATGGGCGTGATCGACCCGACGAAGGTCACGCGCACCGCGCTGCAGAACGCCGCCTCGGTGGCCGGCCTCATCCTCATGACGGACGCCACCATCGCGGAGGCGCCGAAGGACGAGAGCAAGACCCCGGCTCCCGCGCCGATGGGCGACGACTTCTGATCCCGTCGCGGACGGCGACCCGCCCCGGGCTTGCCCGGGGCGAGTCGTACTCGTCCCGGCGTCGACCCCGGCCGCCGCGAACCGGATCGACCCGGTAGCGCGCGCGGCGCCGGTCCGCGGCGCGGCACCCCGGTATCCCACGACGCGCCCGCACGGCGAGGCTTGCGGTGTGGCGATCTGCGTCCTCGCCTGGCGCATTTCGCCGACGTCATGCGCCGGCAGCTCCGGCGAGGCATCCCGACCGGGGAGCGACGGCCCGACGGCCGTCGTTCTGGCGACCGCTTTCCGCCGAGGGAGCGGCACGCCTTCTCAATCGCCTTGGCATCATCAGAGGAGATTGTTGACCGATGAGAATCGCCCAGATAGCCCCCCTGTTCGAAAGCGTGCCGCCGCGCACCTATGGCGGCACCGAGCGCGTCGTCCACTACCTGACCGAGGCGCTCGTCCGGCAGGGCCACGACGTGACGCTCTACGCCAGCGCGGATTCGCGCACCAGCGCCCGCCTGCGCCCCACGGTGCCGGAGGCGCTTCGCCTGTCGAAGGTGCGCCGCGATCCCCTGCCCTGGCACCTGCTGCAGCTCGCCGAGATCGCGCGCGACGCCGGCGAGTACGACATCGTGCATTTCCATACCGACCTGCTGCACTTCCCCCTGTCGCGCAAGCTGGAGGTGCCGCAGCTCACCACGCTGCACGGACGCCTGGACCTGCCGGACCTCAAGCCCCTCTACCAGGAGTTCCGTGACATGCCGGTGGTCTCCATCTCCGACCACCAGCGCGCCCCCCTGCCGATGGCCCGCTGGGCCGGCACCGTCTACCACGGCCTGCCCGCCGACCTCTATACCTTCCGGGCCGAGGGTGGCGACTATCTCGTCTTCCTCGGCCGAATCTCGCCCGAGAAGGGCCCGGAGCAGGCGATCGAGATCGCCGTCAAGGCGGACATGCCGCTGAAGATCGCCGCCAAGGTGGACGAAGTCGACCGGGAGTACTTCGAGGAACGGGTCAAGCCGCTGCTGGCGCATCCACTCGTCGAGTTCGTGGGCGAAGTGGACGAACGCGGCAAGAACGAGCTGCTGGGCGGCGCGCGCGCGCTCGTCTTCCCCATCTGCTGGCCGGAACCCTTCGGCCTGGTGATGATCGAGGCCATGGCCTGCGGTACGCCTGTCATCGCGTTTCGCAACGGATCCGTTCCCGAGGTCGTGCGCGACGGCGTGAGCGGCTACATCGTGGACTCGGTCGATGCGGCCGTCGAGGCGCTCGGGCGCATCGACGCGATCGACCGCGCCGGGTGCCGGGCCTGGTTCGACGAGCGATTCACCGCCGACCGCATGGCGAGGGACTACGTCAAGCTCTACCGCGAGCAGGGCGCCCAGCGGCTCGTCGCGGCGAGCGACCAGGCGCGTCGGCGCGTTCCCGTCAACGCGCGGCCCCACTGGTCCCCGTCGGTGCGCCTCGACCACGCGTTGGGCAGCACGCAGCGCCAGGGCCGCGCCTGAGCGACCGGAGGGGTGAACGATGGACCAAGCGATCAAGATCGACGACCACTGGTACATCCCAGCCACCTCCTCGCACGCCGACGACCGCATCCGCGTGCTCAAGTCGGACGACGGCTTCGCCGTGTTCAGCCGTCACGGCGAGCTGGGTCGGGCCGGCCACGGGGAGCAGGGCCTCTTCTTCCTGGGGGTGCGGCACCTCTCGTTCTGGGAGATCCTGCTCGAGGGTCGCGAGCCGATGCTCCTGAACTCCACGGTGCGCCCGGACAACGGGCGGCTGGTGATCCACCAGACCGCTCCGGACCTGTCGCGTAACGGCGCGCCGTGGCTGCCCCGAGGGGTGATCCACCTGCACCGGGAGCTCGTCGCCCACGCGTCGGCCTTCACCGAGCGGCTCACGCTCACCAGCTATCACTCGACGACCGACCGCTTCCGGCTCGAGTACCGCTTCGCGGCCGACTTCCGCGACATCTTCGAGGTGCGCGGCATGCGTCGCGAGCGCCGCGGCGACGACAGCCCGCCCGAAGTGCATGCCGATGCCGTGGTCCTCGGCTACACGGGCCTCGACCGCGTGGTGCGCCGGACCCGCATCGGCTTCGCCCCCGCGCCCGCCCAGCTTTGCGCCGACCGGGCCGTGTTCGACATCGAGCTCGCGCCCGGGACTCGCTACGTGATCGACGTGACCGTCAGCTGCGACGGCGGCCGGGGCGCCTTCCATGTGCCGCGCCATGACGACTCGGTCCAGGCGATCGACCGCGAGGTCGAGGACGACCGGCGCTCGCGCGCGCACATCTACAGCGACAACAACCTCTTCAACGACTGGATCGAGCGGTCCGCCGCCGACCTCCAGATGCTGATCACCCGGACGCCCCACGGGCCCTACCCGTACGCGGGCGTGCCCTGGTTCTCCACCGCCTTCGGCCGTGACGGGCTGGTCACTGCGCTGCAGACGCTCTGGGCGCATCCCGCCATGGCGCGCGGCGTGCTCTCCTTCCTCGCGGCGACACAGGCCGCGCACTACGATCCGGCCACCGAGGCCGAACCGGGCAAGATTCTCCACGAGACGCGCGAAGGCGAGATGGCCGCCCTGGGCGAGATTCCGTTCGGGCGCTACTACGGGTCGGTCGATGCGACCCCGTTGTTCGTCATGCTCGCCGGACGCTACTTCACGCGCACGGGCGATGCGGAGTTCGCGAGGCGCATCTGGCCGAATGTCGAGCGCGCGCTGGGCTGGATCGCCGGCCGGCTCGACAAGGACGGCTTCCTGAGATACGCGCGAAGCGGCGAGAAGGGGCTGCTCCACCAGGCCTGGAAGGACTCCGACGATTCGGTGTTCCACGCCAACGGCAGCGATGCCCCGCCGCCGCTCGCCCTGTGCGAGGTGCAGGGCTATGCCTATGCGGCATGTCGCGAGGGCGCGCGGCTCGCGGAACTCGTCGGGGACGCCGAGGCGGCCCGGCGCTGGCGAGAGCGCGGGGAAGCGCTGCGCCAGCGCTTCGAACAGCATTTCTGGCTGCCCGAGCAGGGCTTCTATGCGCTCGCCCTCGACGGGAACGACCGTCCCTGCGCCGTGCGCACCTCCAATCCGGGCCACGTGCTCTACACCGGGATCGCGTCCCCGGAGCGGGCCGCGCGTACCGCTCGCGCGCTCGTGTCGCCGGCCGCATTCAATGGATGGGGCGTGCGCACGGTGTTCGCCGGCGAGCCGCGCTACAACCCCATGTCGTACCACAACGGCTCGGTCTGGCCCCACGACACCGCGATCGCCGCGGCGGGCATGGCGCGGTACGGGTTCCGTGACGAGGCGCTCAGGCTCGTCGAGGGACTGTTCAGCGCCGCGGTGCTCTTCGACATGCATCGCCTGCCCGAGCTCTTCTGCGGCTTCGAGCGCCTGCCCGGACAGTCGCCCACGCACTACCCCGTTGCCTGCTCGCCGCAGGCATGGGCAAGCGGGGCCGTCTTCATGCTGGTCGAGGCCTTCCTCGGGCTGCACTTCGATCCCGCGGCGCCGCGCATCTACCTGCACCATCCGCGACTGCCGGAGTACCTCGACTGGCTGCGCATTCGCGGACTGGCGCACCAGGGCTGCCAGCTCGACCTGGTGGTCCGTCGCCACGGGCAGGACATCGCCGTCAACATCGAACGGCGACAGGGCCCGATCGAACTGAACGTGACCGTCTGACGGTAGTCCTGCGACCCACTGGAGCGAGGAGGAAAGATGATCCAGGTGGAACACCTGAGCCGCCGCTATGGCGATTTCACGGCGGTGGACGATGTCAGCTTCGACATCGGACACGGCGAAGTGGTCGGACTGCTCGGCCACAACGGGGCCGGCAAGACCACGATCATGAAGATGATCACCGGCTACCTGGAACCCACCGCGGGCCGCATCCGGGTCGGTGACCTCGAAGTGGGTCGCGATACCGCCGCCATCCAGGCGCGCATCGGCTACCTGCCGGAGAACTGCCCGGTGTGGCCCGAGATGACGGTGATCGACTACCTGGACTACCAGGCCGCGCTGCACGGCGTGCCGGCGTCCAGGCGCCCGGCGGCGATCGCCGCGGCCATCCGGCGCACCGCGCTCGAGGACAAGGCGAGGAACCCGATCCAGACGCTCTCGCGCGGGTACCGCCAGCGCGTCGGCGTCGCCCAGGCCATCCTGCATTCGCCCGAGATCGTCATCCTCGACGAGCCCACCAACGGGCTCGATCCCACGCAGATCCGCCAGATGCGGGAGCTGATCCGTGACCTGGCGAAGTCGGCCACCGTGATCGTCTCGACCCACATCCTGCAGGAGGTCCAGGCGGTCTGCGAGCGCGTCCTGATCCTGCGCGCCGGCCGACTGGTCGTGGACTCGCGCATCGATGCCCTGAGCCAGGGCGAAGCGCTGCTGGTTTGCGTCGATCGCGATGCCCGGGCGACGCTCGAGCGCATCGATGGCGTGGCGAGGGTCGAACAGATCGCCGCCGCCTCGGGGCTGCACAGGTTCCGCCTGGATGCGCCGCCGCAGGCCGCGCCGCGCGTCGTCAGGGCCCTGGTCGAGGCGGGCCTTGCCGTGCACGAGGTCCAGCCCGAGCGGCGCGACCTCGAGACTGTCTTCGCGCAGGCGACCCGGGAGGTGGCGCATGCGTGAGCTTTTCGTCACCGCCGCCCGCGTGGCGCGCAAGGAATTCCGCGGGTTCTTCGCCACCCCGGCCGCCTACCTGTTCCTCGGCGCGTACCTGGCGGCCACCCTGTTCATCTTCTTCTGGGCCGAGGCATTCTTCGCCCGCAACATCGCGGACGTGAGGCCCCTGTTCCAGTGGATGCCGTTGCTGCTGATCTTCCTGGTCTCGGCGCTCACCATGCGCGCCTGGTCCGAGGAGCGCCGCGCCGGCACGCTCGAGAGCCTGCTCACCGCGCCGGTCGCGCCCGTCGCGCTCGTGCTCGGCAAGCTGGCGGCCGCCATGGGCCTCGTCGTCCTCGCCCTCGCGCTGACCCTGCCGTTGCCGATCACCGTCTCCCTCATCGGGCCGCTGGACTGGGGCCCGGTGGTCGGTGGCTACGTCGCGACGCTGTTCCTCGCCGCGGCCTACGTCGCCATCGGTCTCTACATGAGCAGCCGCACGGACAACCCCGTCGTGGCGCTCATCCTGACCGCGGTGGTCTGCGGCGTGTTCTACCTGGTCGGCTCGAACACGCTCACGTCGCTCTTTGGCCACCAGGTGGGCGGCGTGCTGGCCCTGCTCGGCAGCGGCACCCGGTTCGAATCGATCACCCGCGGCGTGCTCGACCTGCGCGACATCTACTACTACCTGTCGATCGTCGGGGTCTTCGTCGTCCTGAACCTCTACACGCTGGAACGCCTGCGCTGGGCCGGCAATCCGGCGAGCTCGCGGCACCGCGCATGGAAGGCGGCGGCCGCACTCGCCGCGGCCAACTTCGTCGCGGCCAACATCTGGCTGGCGCCCATCGACGAGGCGCGCGTCGACCTCACGGCCGGGCGGATCCATTCCCTTTCGGACGCCACGAAGCGGCAGCTGGAGCGGCTGTCCGAACCGTTGCTGATCCGCGGCTACTTCTCGGCCCGGACCCATCCCCTGCTCGCGCCGCTCGTGCCGCAGGTCAAGGACCTGCTCGAGGAGTATGCGGTCGCGGCCGACGGACGCGCGCGCGTGGAGTTCATCGACCCCACCCGCGACCGGGAAGCGGAGGAGGAAGCCGCGCGGCTCTACGGCGTTCGACCCGTCCCGTTCCAGACGGCCGACCGCTACCAGGCCTCGGTGGTGAGCTCCTATTTCGACATCGTCGTCGCCTACGGCGACCAGCACGAGACGCTCGGCTTTCGTGACCTCATCGAGGTCAAGGCCCGCGGCGAGGGGCAGCTCGACGTGGTGCTGAACAATCCCGAGTACGCGATCACGCGGGCCATCCGGAAGGTCGTCGGGGCCTGGGCGGCGGGCGGCGATCCGTTCGAGAACCTGTCGGAGCCCGTGACATTCCGCGGCTACTTCTCGCCGGACGAGAAACTCCCGGAGCCCCTGCGGGATCTTCGCGCCAGCCTCGACGAGATCCTCGAGGACTACACGAAGCGCGCGGGCGACAAGCTGCGCGTGGAGATCGCGGATCCCGACGCGGACGGCGGCAAGCTGGCGGAGGAGCTGCGGCGCGACTACGGTTTCGGCCCGCAGATCGCGAGCCTCCTCGATCCGAGGCCGTTCTGGTTCTACATGGTGCTCGAGAGCGATGGCGAGGCGGTCCAGGTGCCGCTGCCCGACGCGCTCGAGGCCGATGCCCTGAAGCGTTCCCTGGATGCGGCCCTGCAGCGGTTCGCGCGCGGCGTGCTCAAGACGGTGGCGGTGGCCAAGCCCGGTTTCGCCCCCGGCGGCCCCCGCTACAGCCAGCTGGAGCGGATGCTGGGCGAGAACGTGCGGCTGCGGGACACGGACCTCGCGAACGGCCGGGTGCCCGCCGACGCCGACCTGCTGCTCGTGCTCGGCCCGCGCGACCTCGACGACAAGCAGCGGTTCGCGATCGACCAGTTCCTGATGCAGGGCGGGAGCGTGATCCTGGCGACCTCCCCGTTCGACGTGCGGATCGGCAACACGCTCACCGCCACCCGCCTGGACAGCGGGCTGTCGGAGTGGCTCGCGCACCACGGCATCGAGATCGAGGAGTCGATGGTGCTCGATCCGCAGAACACCGCCCTGCCGGTCCCGGTCGAGCGCTACATCGGGGGCATCGCGCTGCAGGAGTTCCGCATGGTGCCGTATCCGCACTTCCCCGACGTGCGCGGGGACGGGCTGGCGGCCGACAGCCCGATCACGGCTTCGCTCGGCCAGCTCACGCTCAACTGGGCCTCCCCGATCCGGCTTGACGAGGCGAAGAACGAGGACCGCACGGTGGTCGAGCTGCTGCGCAGCTCGCCGCAGAGCTGGACCTCGGACAGCCTGGACGTCGTTCCGGACTACCAGCGGCATCCGCGCACGGGCTTCGCCGTGCAGGACGAGCAGGCCCCGCGCCTGCTGGCGGTCGCGCTCGAGGGGCGGTTCGAGTCCTGGTTCAAGGACAAGGAATCGCCCCTGGCGAAGCCCGAGGCCGCCGGGAACGACGGCGAGGAGACCCCCACCGGGAACGACGAGGCCCCGAAGGCGGACGAGGAGACGCGCATCACGGGCGTCATCGACCGCTCCCCCGAGTCGGCTCGGCTGATCGTGGTCGCCAGCAACGGCTTCGCCTCGGACGCCTCGCTGGAGATCGTCTCGCAAGGGATGGGCACGCTGTACGCCCAGCCGCTCGCCTTCCTCCAGAACGCGATCGACTGGTCCCTCGAGGATCGCGACCTGCTCGCCCTGCGCGGCCGCACGCAGCTCGCGCGCACCCTGGACCCGCTGCCCGAGGAGACGCAACGGATGTGGGAGTACGTCAACTATGGCCTCGCGCTACTCGGCCTCGTTGCCGTCTGGCTCTGGCGCCGCCATGTCGCGAGCGCCGACCGCCGGGTTTACGACCGGGTTCTCGCGGAGGTGTGAGCGATGAAGAGAACCATCCAGATCCTCGCCGTGCTGCTCGTCGCGCAGCTGCTGCTCGCCGTGGCCCTGTTCCTGCCCGGCACCCCATTGGGCCGGTCCGCCAGCGCGGGCGGTCCCCTGGTCGAGTTCGACCCGGCGGCGATCGACCGGATCACGATCGAAGGTCCCGAGGATGCCCGGGTCGCGCTGGCAAGGCGCGACGGCGCCTGGCAGGTCGACGGCGACACCATGTTCCCGGCCGACGCCAGGCGCGTCGAGGAGCTGCTCGACCGGCTGGCGAAGCTGCAGGCGGGCGATGTCGTCGCCACGTCGGCGTCCGCGCACGAGCGGTTCAAGGTAGCCGACGAGTCGTTCGAGCGGCGCGTCACGCTCGCCAGCGGCGAGAGGACCGTCGCGACGCTCTATGGCGGCACCTCCCCGGCCCTGCGACGGCTGCACGTCCGGGCCGGCGGCGAAGACGAGGTTCGCATCGCGGAGCTTGCGGCGTACGACATCCCGGTGCAGGGGAAGGACTGGCGCGACACGAGCGTGCTGGCGATACCCGAGGACGAGATTGCGGCCATCGAGGTCGCCGACCTGCGCATCGAGCGCGCGCCGCGGTCGGAGGGCGACGAGGACGAGGGCAAGGACGGCGACACCGGCGGGGCCGGGCCGGCATGGATCGTGGCCGGCGGGGATACCCGCGAGCCCGTCAACAAGGAGGTCGCCGACAAGCTCGCGCGCGCGCTGGCGGACCTGCGCTTCGACGACGTCCTCGGCACGGAGGCGAAGCCGGAGTACGGTCTCGAGAACCCGCTCCTGCGCCTGGGTGTCGAGCGCCGGGACGGGCAGCGCGTCGAATATCTCCTGGGCAAGGCGCCCGAACAGGAGGAGTACACCCTCAAGGTCTCGACGCGACCCGAGCACTTCCGCCTGGCGGGCTGGAGGTCGCGATCGCTGGTCGAGGCCGCCAGCCGTGACGCCCTGCTCGGTTCCGGGGACGACGGCAAGGAGGACGAACCAAGCGACTCGCCCTCCGGCGAGGGTGAAGGCAAGGACAGCGAGGCCGCCGACGAATCCGGCACGACCGGCGACTGAGCCGGCGCCCGGGCCCTGGAGCGACCCTCAGCCCTTGACGCAGACGAGCTGCTTCAGGGTCCGGACCACCTCGACCAGGTCGCCCTGGTTGGCCATCACCGTGTCGATGTCCTTGTAGGCGCCGGGGATCTCGTCGAGCACCCCGGCGTCCTTCCGGCACTCCACGCCCTGCGTTTGGCGCCGCAGGTCATCGACGCTGAACGCCTTCTTCGCCTGGGCGCGCGACATCCGGCGCCCGGCCCCGTGCGAACACGAACAGAAGCTCGCGGGATTGCCCTTGCCGCGAACGATGTACGATCGCGCGCCCATCGAGCCCGGAATGATGCCGAGCTCCCCCGCGCGCGCCCGGATCGCCCCCTTGCGCGTGACATGCACCGTCTCGCCGAAGTGCTCCTCGGTGCTCACGTAGTTGTGGTGGCAGTCGACCACCTCCTCGGTCACGTCGAACTCGGGCAGCTCGCCGCGCAGTGCCTCCAGGACGAGGTCCATCATGATCTCGCGATTGGTGCGCGCGTATTCCTGCGCCCACTCGACCGCGTGGCAGTAGTCGTCGTAGGATTCCGTCCCCTCGCGAAGGTAGGCCAGATCGCGGTCCGGCAGCCGGCGATCGAGCGCCTCCATCTCGCGGCGGGCCACCTCGATGAAGTGGCGTCCGATGGTGTTGCCGACACCCCGCGAGCCCGAGTGCAGCATCACGCCCACACGACCTTCGTCGTCCTCCACCAGCTCGATGAAGTGGTTGCCGCCGCCGAGCGAACCCGCCTGGAGAAAGCTCGTGGCGACCGGATCCTTCATCATCCGGGTGATCCTCGGCGCGGTGGCCAGGATCCGGTCGAGACCCTTCAAGAGGGGCCCGACCCTCTCCGGCATGGGCGGCTCGCGGTGCATCGCCATGCCGACCGGCACGGCCTTCTCGATTGCATGGCGAATCCGCCGCAGCGAGTCCGGCAGCTGCTCCACCGTCAGCGACAGCCGCGCGTAGGACATCCCGCAACCGATGTCCACGCCGACCGCGGCCGGGATGATCGCCCGCTTCGTCGGGATCACCGCGCCTACGGTCGCTCCGATGCCGGCATGCACGTCGGGCATGACGGCGATGTGATGGTGGACGATGTCGAGCTGCGACATCCGCTCGAGCTGGCGACGGGCCGTCGGATCCATGTCATCGGTCCAGACATGGACGGGCACGGCGCCCCCGTCGATGCTCTGCACGACTGGCATGGGGTCCTCCTGCGATATACGCTCCCGGGCCCGGGAATCGGACGGCCCGGCAGGCCTGGCGGCCGACCCTATCATGGGCCCGACCCCGTCGAATTCAATGCCTCCCCATCGCCGCTCGCCACGGCACGTAGAATCGCGCCATGCACCGACACGGCGAATACAAGATGCCCGCCGGCAAGCTCGTGGTGGTGGACCTCGAGATCGTCGAAGGCCGGCTCGAACGCGTGGTCGTGAGCGGCGATTTCTTCCTCGAGCCCGACGAGGCGCTCGAGGCGATCGATGCGGCGCTGACCGGCCTGCCCGCCGGCACCGACACGGCCGGGCTCGCCCGCGCCATCGAGGCGGGCCTCCCGGAAGGCACGAGCATGTACGGCGTCAGCGCGGAGGCGATCGCCATCGCGGTGCGCCGCGCGGTGGACAGCATGCCGACGGAGGAAGCGGGACAGCCATGAAGGGCCGCTGGAACGACTACGAGTGGCGCCTGATCCACGTCGAGGCGCAATCGCCGGCCATGCACATGGCGCTCGACGAAGTCATCACCGACGAAGTGGCGGCCGGACGGCGCCCTCCCACCCTGCGCATCTGGGAATGGGCCTCACCGGCGGTGGTCATCGGGCGCTTCCAGTCGCTGCGCAACGAGGTCGATGTCGAGGCGGCCCGTCGCCACGGCATCCAGGTGGTTCGCCGGATCACCGGCGGCGGCGCGATGTTCGTGGAGCCCGGCAATACCATCACCTATTCG
>CAZDYQ010000088.1:0-12145 GCA_964509685.1 uncultured Burkholderiaceae bacterium | reverse complement strand
GTTGTCGGCGAAGCCGACCGCCACCCTTGAGCGGAGCGGCGTGGGCGCGGCCGCCGGGGCACGCAAGCGAAGCGGCGTGGCCGACGGGGCCCCGACCCGAGCACACCGCAGCCGTAGGGGACGGCACGCGGGACGGAATCATCACGCGCACCCCGGGCTCGCACACCCGCGATCGCGCGCCCCCACCGCCCGCACGGCGGCCGCGCTCGCGGCGCGCAGCGAATCGGGGGGCGCCGAGGAGCGGAGCGAGACGGGTGCGGGCGGGCAGCGCCTGCCCGCGACCGGCTCGCGAGCACCGGAGGTTGTCGGCGAAGCCGACCGCCACCCTTGAGCGGAGCGGCGTGGGCGCGGCCGCCAGGCACGCAAGCGGAGCGGCGTGGCCCGCGCCCACTCACACGTACAGCATGCCCCCGTCCACCTGGATGCTCTGCCCCGTCATCCCCGACGACTCCGGACCGATCAGGTACACCGCCAGGCCCGCGACCTCCTCCGGCCGCAGCACCCGCTTCATCGCCGAACGGGCGAGGATCGGCGCCAGCACCTCGTCGAGGCTCCGGCCCTGCATCCGCGCCGTGCGGCCGAAGCCCTCGTTCATCAGGGCGGTATCCACCAGCCCCGGGCAGATGGCATTGACGCAGATGCCGTGGCCTCCCATCTCCAGCGCGACGCAGCGGGTGAGCCCCACCACCGCATGCTTGGAAACGTTGTAGGCGGACTGGTGATTGGATGCCCACTTGCCGGCGCTGGACGCGATGTTCACGATCCGTCCCCCCTGCCCGCGCTCGATCATGCGCGGCAGCACGGCCTGCATCAGGTGGATCGTGCCGTGCAGGTTGACCTCGAGCAGGTCGCGGAAGTCCTTGTCCTCGTAGTCCAGGAAGGCGCCCGCCTTGTACACGCCGGCCGAGTTCACCAGTCCGTCGATGCCGCCGGCATCGTCCCAGGCCGCGGCGATCGCGTCGAAGCAGGCCTTGCGGTCGGTGACGTCGAGCACCTGCACACGGTGCGGCCGGCCGTCGTCCGTGGGCGCGCACAGCGACGCGGTCTCGGCGAGCGCCGCCTCGTTGGTGGCCGCGAGCGTGAGCCGGGCCCCTTCGGCGGCCATCGCGACGGCAATGGCGCGCCCGATGCCGCGGCTCGCGCCGGTGACGAAGACATGGCGGCCGTCCAGCCGCCCCCGTCGGGTGCTCCCTCCGGCCATGCCCGGTACCTCCCTCGTGAAGGACCGCGCGCTCTCGCGCGGGTCGTGCGCCGCCAGGACGCTCAGTACTCGGCCTCGGCCTGCATCGAGACGCCGCCGTCGGGCAGGCGCGACCACAGCCGCGCGGCATTGCCCTCGACCGTGGCATTGAGCTCGAGTTCGACGCCGAGGATCGCCGGGCGCAGGCCCCGGTAGCTGAAGCGACGCAACGGCGCGGGACCGACCTCGGCCGCGAGCCCGCAGAGCAGCGTCGCCACCAGCGGGCCGTGGATCACGCAGTTCTCGTAGCCCTCGACCTGGCGGCAGTAGTCCTGGTCGTAGTGGATGCGATGCCCGTTGAAGGTGAGCGCCGAGTAGCGAAACAGCATGGTGCTGTCGGGCTTGACCCGCCGCACGTGCTGGCCCGGCGCCGGGCCGCCGTCGGCCGGCGCCTTGGCGTTGCCCGCCGGGGCCGGCGACTTGTACACGATGTTCTGCAGCTCGTGGATCCGCCGGCTGCCCTCGACCGAGATCTCGTGTTCGACGGTGACGAACACGAGGTCGCCCGATCGACCGGTCTTGTGCTCGACCGACTTGATCGTGGAGCGCTTGTCCATCGTGGCGCCCAGCGGGACCTCGCCCTCGAATCGAAGCTCGCCGCCGGCCCACATGCGGTTGGGCAGCGGCACCGGCGGCATGAAGCCACCGCGCTCGGGATGGCCGTCGGGGCCGAGCCTGCCGGGCGGAAGGCCCTCGAGGAAGTACAGCCAGTGCCAGCAGTGCGGCAGCGGATCGCCGTCCTCGAGTGCCGGGCCGGGTCGGTCGATGGTCGCGGCCATCAGGCGGGCATGACGCGTGAGCGCCGGGTCGGAGTCGGTCTGCGAGCGGCCGATCCAGCCGCGCAGGTGTTCGATGTCGATCGTGGATTGGCTCATTCGGGCTCCTGGATCCGGAAGGCGTGGACGCGCGGGCTCAGTGGCGGCCGGCGAGGATGCGCCGGGCGCGCGCGAGGACGGGCGCATCGACCATCCTGCCGTCGACCGCCACCGCCGAACCGCCAGCCGCCGCGGCGGCATCGACCACCCGCTGCGCCCAGGCGACCTGCTCCGGGCTGTACGAGAAGGCCTCGTTGACGACCGGCACCTGCTTCGGGTGGATGCACAGCTTGGCCCCGAAGCCCAGCCGGCGCGCGCGCCGGCTCGCGGCGGCGAGTCCTTCGAGATCGTCGATCGCCGGCTCGACGCCATCGGCGGGCGGCGCGATCCCGGCCAGCCGGGAGGCGAGCACCAGCTCGCTGCGATACGCGAGGAGTTCCTCGCCGTCGCCGTCGATGTCGAGATCGAGCTGGAAGTCCAGCGTGCCGAACACCAGCCGGAAGACGCCGGGCTGGCGGGCGAGCTTGCGGGCGGCGGCGATCCCGCCGGCCGTCTCGACCAGGGGCAGGACACGCCGGGCGTGGGTGCGCGTGACGACCTCGCGCAGCGGCTCGATCTCCGCCGCCTTGGGCAGCATCACCGCGGTCACCGCATGGTCGGCGGCGAGCAGCACGTCATCGTGGAACCAGGGCGTGTCGGCGCCGTTGATCCTCACGAGGATCTGCACGCCGGCCCCGCTGGCGGCATCCGGGCGGCTCACGAGCCAGTTCGACAGGGCGTCCCGGGCGGCCGACTTCGCCGAAGGGGCGACCGCGTCCTCGAGGTCGATGATGACGACATCGGCGCCGGCGGCCAGCGCCTTCGGGAAGCGGTCCGGCCTGTCGGCGGGAACGAAGAGATAGGAGCGGGCGATCATGGATCTTCCTTGCTAGATGGCGGCGGCCTCGCGCATCCGGTCGATGTCCGCTTGCGAGAGGCCCAGCTCGCCGAGGATGGCATCCGTATGTTCGCCCAGCCGGGGAATCGGGTCCATGCGCGCATCGAAGGCACTGCTGCGGCCCGGCGGCCGGAGCGCGGGGATCGGGCCCACCGGCGACCCGACCTGGGCCCAGGCCTGGCGGGCGGCGAGCTGCGGGTGCGCCCAGACGTCGGCCATGGTGTTCATCCGGGCCCGCGCGATGCCGACCTTGTCCAGTCGCTCCAGCACCTGTGCCGAATCGAGGCTCGCGAAGGCCTGCTCGATGAGCGCGCGAAGGGCATCGCGGTTCTCGTGGCGCAAGGGATTGCTCGCGAAGCGCGGATCGGTGGCGAGCGCCGGGTCGCCCAGCACCTCGGCGCAGAACACCTTCCACTCGCGCTCGTTCTGCAGCCCGAGCATCACCGTACCGCCGTCGCCCGCCTTGAACGGACCGTACGGATAGATGCTGGCATGCGAGGCGCCCGTGCGCGCCGGCGGCTCCGCCCCCTCGAAGGCGTAGTACAGCGGAAACCCCATCCACTCGGTGAGCGCCTCGAGCATCGAGACGTCGATCCGGCTGCCCGTGCCGGTGCGCTGGCGCAGCAGCAGCGCCGAGAGCACGCTCGTGAAGGCGTACATGCCGGCGGCGATGTCGGCGATCGAATTGCCCGTCTTGCAGGGCTCCTCCGGCGTGCCCGTGACCGACAGCATGCCCGCCTCGCTCTGGATCAGCAGGTCGTAGGCCTTCTGCTCGCGGTAGGGGCCGTCGTCGCCGTAGCCCGAGATGTCGCACACGATCAGGCGCGGATTGCGCTTCGACAGGCTGTCGAAGTCGAAGCCCATGCGCGCGGCCGCACCGGGCGCGAGGTTCTGCACCAGCACGTCGGCCCGGTCGAGCAGCCGCAGCATCACGTCGCGCGCCTCGGGCTTCTTGAGGTCGAGCGTCAGGCTCTCCTTGGAGCGATTGGTCCAGGCGAAGTGCGAGCAGAGCTCGCCGCGCACGCGATGGTCGTAGCTGCGCGCGAAGTCGCCTACCTCGGGCCGCTCGATCTTGATGACCCTCGCACCGAGGTCGGCGAGCTGGCGAGTGCAGAAGGGCGCCGCGATCGCGTGCTCCAGCGCGATGACGGTGATGCCGTCGAGGGGTCTGGTCATGGGTGCCTCAGAACGAACGGGGCAGGCCGAGGACATGCTCCGCAATGTAGCTGTAGATCAGGTTCGTCGAGATCGGCGCGACCTGGTAGAGCCGGGTCTCGCGGAACTTGCGCTCGACGTCGTACTCGTGCGCGAAGCCGAAGCCCCCGTGCGTCTGCAGGCAGACGTTGGCCGCCTCGAAGGAGGCCTTGGCCGCAAGGTACTTCGCCATGTTCGCCTCCGCGCCGCAGGGCTTGTGCGCGTCGAAGAGCTCGCAGGCCCGGAAGCGCATCAGGTTCGCCGCCTCGATCTCGATGTAGGCCTCGGCGATCGGGAATGCGACGCCCTGGTTCTGGCCGATCGGGCGACCGAACACGACGCGGTCCTTCGCGTACTGCACCATGCGGTCCATGAACCAGTAGCCGTCGCCGATGCACTCGGCGGCGATCAGGGTGCGCTCGGCGTTCAGGCCGTCGAGGATGTACCGGAAGCCCTTGCCCTCCTCGCCGATCAGGTTCTCGGCCGGGATCTCGAGGTTCTCGAAGAAGAGCTCGTTCGTCTCGTGGTTGACCATGTTGCGGATCGGGCGCACCGTCATGCCCGACTTCTCCGCCTCGCGCAGGTCCACGAGGAAGATCGACATGCCGTCGGACTTGCGCCTGACCTGCTCGAGCGGCGTGGTGCGCGCGAGGAGGATCATCCAGTCGGAATGCTGGACGCGCGAGATCCAGACCTTCTGGCCGTTGACGACGTAGCGGTCGCCCTTCTTCACGGCGGTCGTCTTGATCTCGGTGGTGTTGGTGCCGGTAGTGGGCTCGGTCACGCCCATCGACTGCAGGCGCCATTCGCCCGAAGCGATCTTGGGCAGGAAGAGCCTCTTTTGCTCCTCCGAGCCGTGGCGCAGGAGCGTGCCCATGTTGTACATCTGGCCGTGGCAGGCTCCCGCGTTCGCACCCGACCGGTTGATTTCCTCCATGATCACGGAGGCTTCGGCCAGGCCCAGCCCCGAGCCGCCGTACTCGGTGGGGATCAGCGCCGCCAGCCAGCCGGCCTTGGTCAGCGCATCGACGAACTCCTCGGGATAGGCGCGGTCGGCGTCGACCTGGCGGTGGTACTCGTCCGGGAACTGGGCGCAGAGGTCGCGCAGGGCGTCGCGGATTTCCTGGAAGCGGTCGGGCGTCTGGGGAATCATGTGTGCTTGTCTCTGTCGGGCGCTCGGGGAGCGTTCTCGCGAAACGGCTATCGTAGCCGGGGGCCCCGCGTGATGCGGGCGTCGGGGGAATGCTCGCCCTGCCCGTCGCGGCGCACAATCATTGAATTCGGTACCGACCCTTCGGTTTTTCCGAAAGCTCGCCGCCAGCCGCTATCATCGGCCATGCAGTTCGACCTGACCGACCTGCGGCTGTTTGCCGCCGTGGCCGAGGAGCGCAAGCTCACCCGGGCGGCCGCGCGCCAGCACCTCTCGCTCGCGGCGGCCAGCGCGCGAATCCGCGGCCTCGAGGAGCAGGCCGGCCTGCCCCTGCTCGTGCGCGAGCCGCGGGGCGTACGGCTCACCCCGGCGGGCGAGGCCTTCCTCCATCATGCCCGCGCGATCCTTCGCCAGGTCGAGAACCTGCGCGCCGATCTCCAGGAATACGGGGGCGGCCTGCGCGGGCACCTGCGCATCTTCGCCAACACCACCGCCGTCTCGGACATCCTGCCCGCGATCCTGCCCAGGGTGCTCGCCGGCAACCCGCGCATCAATGTCGAGCTGCAGGAAAAGCCCAATGCCGACATCGCCCGCGGCGTGCTCGAGGGCCGGGCCGACATCGGGATCGTGTCGAGCCGGGTGGACACGCTGGGCCTCGAGGCGGTGCACTTCAGCACCGACCAGCTCGTGCTCGCCACCGCCGCCGGCCACCGCTTCGCGCGCCGCAAGCGGGTGGAGTTCGCCGAGGTGCTCGACGAGGACCTGATCGGCATGTACGCGGGCAGCACCCTGCAGACCTTCCTGACCGAGGTGAGCGAGGCGCTGGGCAAGCCCATGCAGGTCCGGGTGCGGGTCAACAGCTTCGATGCCGTGTGCCGTATCGTCGCGACCGGCGTCGGGGTGGGCGTCGTCCCGGAGTCGGCGGCCCGGCGCAACCAGGCGAGCCTCGGCATCGCCATCGTGGAGCTGGCCGATCCCTGGCGGGTGCGCGAGCGCTATGCGCTGGTGCGCGACATCGCGAGCCTGCCGGCCGCCGGCCAGGCGCTGCTCGATGCCCTGCGGGCCTACGATCCGCGCCCGCACCCGCCGGGCCGCGCTCGCCGCAGGGCATGAGGCCGGCGGGGCGCCCCGGCGACAATCCCGCCGGCCGCGTCGCCCGGCTGCGGCCGCCCGCCCCGGAACTGGGCGGCTCGCGCCGGGCTGTTCCGGCGACCGGTGGCGAGGCGCGTGGCTATCCTGCAGCGAGGGCCGGCCGGGATGGACGGCCGTGCCCGCGGCGGCCGCCCGCGGCGCTTGGCAAGGAGCCGGCCGCGCGGCGATGATGCAACCCGGGAGGCCGGACCGGCCCGCCAACCAGGAGAGACCGACATGCTTGCCCTGCGCCCGGGCTGCGAATGCTGCGACCGCGACCTTCCGCCCGACAGCGAGGATGCGCGGATCTGCAGCTTCGAGTGCACCTTCTGCGCCGACTGCGCGGCGATGATGAACGACCGCTGCCCGAACTGCGGCGGCGAACTGGTCCGCCGGCCCCGCCGTCCCGCGGACCGGCTGGCCAAGTACCCCGCTTCGACCGAGCGCATCTGGCGCCCGGATCGCTGCGGCCGCAGCGCGAGCGCCTGACGCGACGCTCGAGCGCCCGATGGACGCCCAGGCGCAGCTTCGCACCACCGGCCCCGACTCGCGCGCCGACGCCCGCGCCGCCCGCATCCGCGCCCGCAGCCCGCTCGCCCGGATCCGCCGGGCGCTCGCCGACGGCATCGAGCCGCCCTCGCTGGGCGAGCTCGGCCCCACCATCGCCTCCGCCGCCCTGTCCACCCGGGCGGAAGTGGCCCGCATCGCGGAGCTCGCGCTCTTCGACCCGGCGATGCTGCTGCGCCTGCTGCGGGCGGCCAACTCGTCGGCCTTCCTCACCCGCAGCGGCGATGCCGTCGTGTCGCCCTCGCGGGCGATCATGCTGCTCGGCTACGACCAGGCGCGCGAGATGGCGCTGACGCTGCCGCTCCTCGAGGAACGGATCCCGGATCCGGACCACCGGGCGCTGGTGCGCGCCGAGTACGCCCAGGCCAATGTCGCGGCCACGCTCACGCGCCGGCTGCTCGAGGCGCGCCATGCGGCGGTGGCCGAGGAAGGCGCCGTCGCGGCGATGCTCGGCTGCTCGGGCCGCATCCTCGCGGCGATCCACGCACCCCAGGCGCTGGTCGCGATCGACCGGGCGGTGGAGGAGCACCGCATCGCCGAGTCCGCCGCGGCCCGGCGCATCCTCGGCGCCGGCTTCGAGGAACTCACCCACGAGGCGCTCGCCGCCTGGCGGATGCCGGCGCGACTCGCCGGCCTGCTGCGCGCCGCCACCGCCCTTCGCCCACGCGAACCGGAGCTCGCCGCCGACTGGCTGCCGCTGTCGATCGCCTGCGCGACGGAGATGACCGACGCCCTGCTGCTGCCGGCGCCGGCCGAGCGCAAGGAGCGCCTGGCGCAAGTGCAGAGGAAGTTCGGGCGCGCGATCGACATCGACGCGCGCCGCATGCAGGCCCTCGTGGAGGCGACCACCGAGGAGGTGCGCCGCATCGAGCGCATCGGCGGCACCCCGCCGGGGGCCCCGTCGGGCGCGCGGCTGCTCGCCTCGCATCTTGCCGGCGAGACCCGCGTCGCCCTGCCCGCCCCGCGACCGCCGGCCGAGGAACTCGAACGGGCGCTGGCCGATTCCGGTTCGCCCGAGGACGCGCTCGCCCTGCTCGACACCGCCTGCGAAGGCCGCCGCACCCCCTCGGGCATCCTCGCCGCGGCGATCGGGCTGCTCGACACGCTCGTCGTCGAGCGCTCGGCCGGCTTCCTGCCGGCGCTCGCCCTCGCGCTCGCCGGGATTCGCCACGGGATGGACTACACGCGCGTGTGCTACTTTGGCCGCGACGACGTCACGGGCACCTACCGGCCGCAGCTGGCCATCGGCACGGACCTCGAGCGGCTGCGCGACACGGTCTTCATGGGCGTGCAGGCCGACAGCCTGCTGCATGCCGCGCTCGATCGCGGCGTGGACCTGCACATCGGGGATGCGTCGGCGCCCAAGGTGCGCGAGCGCCTGCCCGCCTGGTTCGCCACCGCCTTTCCGGACACCCGCAGCTTCCTGATCCTGCCGGTGCGCATCGACGAGCGGCCGGTGGGCTTCATCCTGGCCGATCGCGACCGGCTCGATCCCCAGGGGCCGGGGCCGGTCGAGCTCGACCGCATCCGCGCGCTTCGCAACCGGATCGCCGCGATGCGCCAGGCCGGGGTGGCCGACTTCGGCTAGGGGGCGCCGCCGCCGGGCGGGCGAACGGGGCCAGCGGACAACAAGAAGCCCCGCGTCGGCGGGGCTTTTGCGCGAAGCGAGCCTGGCTGGATCGTTACTTGATCTTCAGGCGCTTCGACGCGGCGGACGCCCTCTTGGGCAGGGTCAGGTTCAGGACGCCGTTCTCGTAGCTGGCGGTCGCGCGTTCCTCGTCGATCTCGCTCGCCAGCGCGAAGCTGCGCGAGATCGCCCCATGGTAGCGCTCCCGGCGAAGCACGCGTTCGCCCTCACGGGTCTCCTTCTCGGACTTCACCTCGGCGGAGATGGACACCCGATTGCCGTCGATCTGGACGTCGATGTCGTCCTTCTTCACGCCCGGCAGCTCGGCCGCGACCTTGTACTCGTTGTCGGACTCGGTCACGTCGATCCGGATCTCGAGCGGCTTCCCGTTGTCGGACGACGCGGGCGCCAGCATGCCTCGGAACAGCTCCGGGAAAACGTCGGCGAATGGATCGTAGAGCGATAGTCTTGGCATCGTGTCCTCCTTTGCAATCAGCCCATCATCGGCTTTCCGCCGTCGCCTATCAGGTGGGGGCCGTCCCGGGTTCTTCAAGGAGCCCCGCGCGATTTCGGAACGCCGTCGCCGGTTTGTCCGACAATCGCGATGACGGATAATTGCCGGTTCCGGCGATCGCCTCGCCACCCCAAGGCCAGCAACAGGACACCTATGTATTCACTCCTCAAGGGGATGCGCGTCATCGAGGGCGCCTCCTTCGTCGCCGCGCCTTCGTGCGCCCTCCACCTCGCCCAATTGGGGGCGGAAGTGATCCGCTTCGACCCCATTGGCGGAGGCCCCGACTTCAATCGCTGGCCGCGCGTGCCGGACGGCGGCCCGAGCCTGTACTGGGAGGGCCTGCAGAAAGGCAAGAAGTCGATCGCGATCGACCTCGGCAGCCCCGAGGGGCGCGAGCTCGCCACCGCGCTCATTACCGCGCCGGGCGAAGGCGGCGGCCTGTTCGTCACGAACTTCCCGCGCGGCGGCTTCCTTGCGCACGACAAGCTGGCCGCGCGCCGCCCCGACCTGATCACCGTGCGGGTGCAGGGCTGGGCCGACGGCACGACCGGCCTCGACTACACGATCAATGCGGTCACCGGCTACCCGTACAACACCGGTCCGGAGGGACACGACGGGCCGCTCAACCACGTGCTGCCCGCCTGGGACATCGCCACCGGCGCGCTCTGCGCCTTCCACCTGCTCGCCGCCGAGCGGCATCGCCGCGCCACCGGCGAGGGCCAGGAGGTCGCGGTGCCCCTGTCGTCGGTGGCGTTCTCGACCCTCGGCATGCTCGGCCAGATCGCCGAGGTCGCGACCACCGGGGAGGATCGCCCCCGCATCGGCAACAGCGTGTTCGGCGCCTTCGGTCGCGACTTCGGCTGCGCCACCGGCGAGCGGGTGATGGTCGTCGCGATCACGCCGAAGCAGTGGCGCGGGCTTCTCGCCGCGCTCGACATCGCCGGCCCGATCGCCGAGCTCGAGAAGCGCCTCGGCGTGAGCTTCGCCCGCGACGAGGGCATCCGCTTCGAGCACCGCGCCGAGATCGACCCCATCGTCGAGGCGGCTACCAGCCGGCTGCCCTACGCCGAGCTGAAGGCGAAGTTCGATGCGCACGATGTCTGCTGGGGCCCCTACAAGGAGCTGTCGGAGTCGTTGCGCACCGAGCCGGAGCTCTCGGAGGCGAACCCGATGATGCAGATGGTCCGCCACCCCAGTGGCCATACCTACCTCACGCCCGGCAGCCCCGCGATCTACTCGCGCACCCCGCGCGTGGATGTCGGCGCCGCCCCCCGCCTCGGCCAGCACACCGCCGAGGTGCTCTCGAGCGTGCTCGGCATGGCCGACCACGAGATCGGCGCCCTGCTCGAGCGGGGCGTCGTCGCCATCGCAAAGGACTGAACATGGACACGCAAGGCAAGGGGCAAGGCAAGGGCACCGGCCCTGCCGGCGTCGATTCCAGCGACGCCCAGCGCGCCACCCTGGCGGCCGCCGTCGCCGCCGCCCGCAAGTATCTCGATGCGGCCCGCACCACGGTGCTCGGCGTCATGGGCGAAGGCGGCCGGATGCGCATCGACGCCCACCAGCGCGCGCTGCACGGGCTCGCCTGGACGGCGACCTACGTGCAGGCGATCACCGAGCTCGCCGGCTGGTACGACCGGCTCGCCGCGCGCGGCCGGCTCGGCGAGATGGAGCGCCACATCGCGCTGATCGGCGTCGGCGAGTACCTCTCGCAGATCGTCGGCGGCATCCCGATGAGCCAGCTCGAGTTCGCCCGCCCAGCCGACCTGGGCGCGGAGGCCGCCCTGTCCGAAATGCTGCGCGATCCGGCCGTGCAGCGCCTGGTCTCCCATGGCAACACCGTCAGCCGGCGCGCCTCCCTCGCCGCCATGGTGCGCGAGGGACAGCTTCCCGACGAATCGCTGGACGACGATGCGCTCGACATGGTGCGCGACACCTTCCGGCGCTTCGCCCGCGAACAGGTGCGGCCGCACGCCCACCGCTGGCATCTCGAGAACAGCCTGATCCCGGACGATGTCGTGGCCGGCATGGCGAAGCTCGGCACCTTCGGCGTGACGATCGACGAGCGCTGGGGCGGCCTGGGCATGGGCAAGCTCGCCATGTGCGTCGTGTCCGAGGAGCTCTCGCGCGGGTTCCTCGCCGTGGGCTCGCTCGGCACCCGGTCGGAAATCGCCGGCGAGCTGATCGCCAGCTCGGGTACCGAGGCGCAGAAGCAGCGCTGGCTCCCCGGCATCGCGAGCGGCGAGATCCTGCCCTGCGCGGTCTTCACCGAGCCCGACACGGGCTCCGACCTCGCCAGCCTGCGCACCCGCGCGACCCCGCTGCCGGGCGGCGGCTGGCGCATCGACGGCGCCAAGACCTGGTCCACGCACGGGGCGCGCAGCGACATGATGACGCTCCTCGCGCGCACCGACCCGGAGACGACGAGCCACGACGGCCTGTCGATGTTCCTCGCGCCCAAGCCGCGCGGCACGGACGCCGATCCCTTCCCCGCCCCCGGCATGAGCGGCGGCGAGATCGAGGTGCTGGGCTATCGCGGGATGAAGGAATACGAGATCGCGTTCGACGGCTTCGAGGTGCCGGCCGACGGCCTGCTGGGCGGCGAGCCCGGCCGGGGCTTCCGCCAGCTGATGCGCACCTTCGAGAGCGCCCGCATTCAGACCGCCGCGCGCGCGCTCGGGGTGGCGTGGGACGCCTTCGACCTGGGCCTTCGCTATGCGCTCGACCGGCGCCAGTTCGGCCAGCCGCTCGTCAACTTCCCGCGCGTGGCCGACAAGCTGGTGATGATGCTCGTCGAGACCATCATCGCGCGCGAGCTCACCTACTTCGCCGCGCGGCGCAAGGACACCGGCGAGCGCTGCGACCTCGAGGCCGGGATGGCGAAGCTGCTCGGCGCCCGCGTGGCCTGGGCCAATGCCGACGGCGCCCTGCAGATCCACGGCGGCAACGGCTACGCGCTCGAGTACGAGA
>CAZDYQ010000087.1:0-12201 GCA_964509685.1 uncultured Burkholderiaceae bacterium | reverse complement strand
GCCATGCGCCCGAAGGATCAGTGCTGCGGCTGGAAGGTGTCGGGGCGGGCCATGGACCAGAAAACCCGGTACACCGCCGGCTCGGCCTCGGAGTCGAGCAGCTCGCCCGGCTGCAGGCGCGGATAGACCGTGGCGAGCGAGTGCACCTCGCCGCTGCTGCGCCGCTGCACGATGTGCATCGGCTCGAGCTGGGACGGGTGGCTCAGGCCGGCCGCCGCGACCAGTTCGGCGAGCGACTTCAGGGTGTTGCGGTGGAAGTTCAGCACCCGGATCGACTTGTCCTCGGGATCGAGCGCCTTCTGGCGCTGGGGGTCCTGGGTCGCCACGCCGGTGGGGCAACGGCCGGTGTGGCAGGTCTGCGCCTGGATGCAGCCGATCGCGAACATGAAGCCGCGGCCGCTGTTGCACCAGTCGGCGCCGAGCGCCATGGCGCGGGCGATGTCGAATGCGCTGATGATCTTGCCGGCGGCGCCGATCCGGATGCGGTCGCGCAGGTTGAGCCCGACCAGGGTGTTGTGGACCAGCACCAGCGCGTCGCGCATGGGGGTGCCGATGCGGTCGATGAACTCGGCCGGCGCCGCGCCCGTGCCTCCCTCCTTGCCGTCGACGACGATGAAGTCGGGCGTGATGCCGGTGAGCACCATGGCCTTGGCGATCGCGAACCACTCCCAGGGATGGCCGAGGGCGAACTTGAACCCGACCGGCTTGCCGCCCGACAGGCGCCGCAGGCGGTCGATGAACTCCAGCAGCTCGATCGGGGTGGAGAAGGCCGAGTGGCTCGATGGCGAGATGCAGTCCGTCCACGCCGGCACGCCGCGCGCCTCGGCGATCTCCTCGGTGACCTTGGGCGCGGGCAGCATCCCGCCATGGCCCGGCTTCGCGCCCTGGGACAGCTTGATCTCGATCATCCGGACCTGCTCGCTCGTCGCATTGGCGACGAAGCGCTCCTCGTCGAAGCGGCCCTCGGGGTCGCGGCAGCCGAAGTAGCCGCTGCCGATCTCCCAGATGAGGTCGCCGCCGAACTCGCGGTGGTAGCGGGAGATCGAGCCCTCGCCCGTGTCGTGCGCGAAACGCCCGAGCTTGGCGCCGCGATTGAGCGCCCGGATCGCGTTGGCCGACAGCGAGCCGAAGCTCATGGCCGAAATGTTGAAGACCGAAGCCGAGTACGGCTGCGTGCAGGAGGTTGCCGAGGCGCTCGCCTGGGGGACCGCGCCGATGGGAACCCGGAAGTCGTGCGACCCCACCTTCGCGGGCACCGCGGAATGGTTGAGCCACTCGTAGCCGGAGGCGTAGACGTCGAAATGGGTGCCGAACGGCCGCGAATCGATCTGCTGCTTCGCCCGCTGGTACACCACCGCGCGCTGCTGGCGCGAGAACGGGATCGATTCGGTGTCGGACTCGAAGAAGTACTGCCGCAGCGCCGGCCGGGTGTACTCGAACAGGAAACGCAGGTGCCCGACGATCGGGTAGTTGCGCAGCACCGAATGGCGCCGCTGAACGACGTCGTGCACGCCCAGCGCCGCGAAGAGCAGCGCCACCAGCGGCCAGCCCCAGCCGATGAGCCCGGCGATCCACAGCCCCGCGAGGACAACCGCCAGGAAGACCGCCAGCGCGAAGGGCGTGAACCGGGCCAGCGAACTCGCCGACATCGTGGCGGCGTCCGTCACCGGGCGGCGGAGATGATCCCGCCGCCGAGGCAGACCTCGCCCCGGTAGAGCACGGCGCTCTGGCCCGGCGTGATCGCCCACTGGGCCTCGGGGAAGTCGAGCTCGAAGCCGTCGTGCACGATGCGCAGGCGGCAGGGCGCGTCGGCCTGCCGGTAGCGCGTCTTCGCCCCGAGCCGGCCGTCGTCCTCGGGCGCATGGCCCGCGATCCAGCTCGGGTCGATCGCGACGAGCCCCTTCGACATCAGCCACGGATGGTCGTGGCCCTGGACCACGACCAGGGTGTTGGTTTCCAGCTCCTTGCGCGCGACATACCAGGGCCGGCCGTCGCCTTCGGCGGATCCGCCGATGCCGATGCCCTTGCGCTGCCCGATCGTGTAGAAGGCCAGCCCCACATGCTCGCCCAGGCGGCGTCCCGAATCGTCGACGATAGGGCCGGGCTTCGTCGGCAGGTAGCGAGAGAGAAACTCGCGGAAAGGGCGCTCCCCGATGAAGCAGATGCCGGTGGAGTCCTTCTTCCCGGCAACGGGCAGGCCCAGCTCGGTCGCGATGGCCCGGACCTCCTGCTTGCGCAGGTGCCCCAGCGGGAAGATCGTGCGGGCGAGTTGCGCCTGGGTCAGCCGGTGCAGGAAGTAGCTCTGGTCCTTCGAGGGATCGACGCCGCGCAGCAGCTCGAAGCCGTGCTCGCCCTCCCGGATGCGGGCATAGTGGCCCGTCGCGATATGCCGCGCGCCGAGCTCGATCGCGTGATCGAGGAAGGCCTTGAACTTGATCTCCGCGTTGCAGAGCACGTCCGGATTGGGCGTGCGACCGGCCGAGTACTCGCGCAGGAACTCGGCGAACACCCGCTCGCGGTACTCGGCCGCGAAATTCACCGCCTCGATGTCGATCCCGATGCGATCGGCAACGCTGGCCGCGTCGATCCAGTCCTGCCGGCTCGAGCAGTACTCGTCGTCGTCATCGTCTTCCCAGTTCTTCATGAACAGGCCGACGACCTCGTAGCCCTGCTGCTTGAGCAGCCAGGCCGCGACGGACGAGTCCACGCCGCCCGACAGGCCGACCACGACGCGGGCGCCGGGTTGCGGCGCCGGTGACAGGCGCGCGCGTTCGAGCAATTCCGAACCAGGCATGCACACGGGCGCCCCGCCTCGTGCGAAGCGCAACTGATAAACTTTCAATTCTACAAGAACCGCACGCGCGGTTCGTGGAACGGCCCGCGCGTGCGGCGCCAGCCGGGATTCCGGCAGCGCGTCTCACGGGGTACATTCATGCCGGCGGCCGTGGGGGCTGTCGTCATCGATCGAGGAGAAACCATGCGAATCGGCATACCGGCCGAAACCCGGGCCGGCGAGACGCGCGTTGCCGCGACTGCCGAAACCGTGAAGAAGTACGTCGCCGCCGGCCATACCGTGATCGTCGAGGCCGGCGCCGGAACCCGCGCCAGCCAGACCGACGCCGCCTATGCCGAGGCGGGCGCGACCATCGGCGATGCCGCCGCGGCGCTGGGCGCGGAGATCGTCCTGTGCGTGCGAACCCCCGAGTCCGCAAGGCTCGCGGCCATGGCGCCGGGCACCGTGCTGGTCGGCATGCTCGATCCCTTCGACCGCGAGGGGCTGGCGGCGCTCGCCGCCGGCGGCCTGACCGCCTTCGCGCTCGAGGCCGCGCCGCGCACCACGCGCGCCCAGAGCATGGACGTGCTCTCGAGCCAGGCGAACATCGCCGGCTACAAGGCGGTGCTGCTCGCGGCCACCCAGTACGGCCGCATGCTGCCGATGATGATGACCGCCGCCGGCACGATCAAGGCGGCGCGCGTGCTGGTGCTCGGCGCGGGCGTCGCCGGGCTGCAGGCGATCGCCACGGCGAAGCGGCTGGGCGCGGTGGTGGAGGCCTCCGACGTGCGTCCCGCGGTGAAGGAGCAGGTTGAATCGCTCGGCGCGAAGTTCGTCGACGTTCCCTTCGAGACGGACGAGGAGCGCGAGATCGCCGAGGGCGTGGGCGGTTATGCGCGCCCCATGCCGCCGGCATGGATGGCGCGCCAGGCGAGGGCGGTTGCCGAGCGCCTGCGCCAGTCCGACATCGTCATCACCACCGCGCTGATCCCGGGGCGGCCGGCCCCGAAGCTCGTCACCGCCGAAATGGTCGCCAGCATGAAGCCGGGTTCGGTGATCCTCGACATGGCGGTCGAGCGCGGTGGCAACTGCGAGCTCTCCGAGATGGACCGCATCGTGGTGGCCAACCACGTGACGATCATCGGCATCCCGAACCTGCCGGCGACGGTGCCCGCCGACGCCTCGGCCCTCTACGCGCGCAACGTGCTCGATTTCCTGAAGCTGGTCATCGACAAGGAAGGCAAGTTCCACATCGACCTCGAGGACGACATCGTCCAGGCCTGCCTCGTCGCGCACGAGGGCAAGGTCCTGCGCGAGCCCTGAGCCTTCGCGCCCCATCCCCAGCCCACCGGAAGCGGAACCATGGAAGCTGTCAGCATCACGGTCATCAACCTGATCATCTTCGTCCTGGCGATCTACGTCGGCTACCACGTCGTCTGGAACGTCACGCCGGCCCTGCATACGCCGCTGATGGCGGTGACCAACGCCATCTCCGCGATCATCATCGTCGGGGCCATGCTCGCGGCGGCGCTCACGGAATCGGGCCTCGGCAAGGCGATGGGCGTGCTCGCCGTGGCGCTTGCCGCCGTCAACGTCTTCGGCGGTTTCCTCGTCACCCGCCGGATGCTCGAGATGTTCAAGAAGAAATCGCCCGCGAAAGGCGGCAAGCCGGAATCCGCGTCCTGACCACCAGCGGACCCGCCAGCAACGGAGCCAACCCATGAGCATGAATCTTGTCGTGATGCTGTACCTCGTCGCCTCGGTGTGCTTCATCCAGGCGCTGAAGGGACTCTCGCATCCGACGACGTCCCGGCGCGGCAACACCTTCGGCATGGTGGGGATGGCGATCGCCATCCTCACCACCGTCGCGCTCCTCTACAAGCTGCGCAGCGACATCGCGACCGTCGGCATGGCCTGGGTGCTGCTCGGGCTGCTGGTTGGCGGCACGATCGGCACGATCATGGCGAGGCGCGTGGAGATGACCAAGATGCCCGAGCTGGTCGCCTTCATGCACTCCATGATCGGCCTGGCGGCGGTGTTCATCGCGATCGCGGTGGTCGCCGAGCCCCATGCGTTCAACATCGTCGAGCGCGGGCAGCCCATTCCCATCGGCAACCGGATCGAGCTGTTCATCGGCACCTTCGTCGGCGCGATCACCTTCTCGGGCTCGGTCATCGCCTTCGGCAAGCTCTCGGGCAAGTACAAGTTCCGGCTGTTCCAGGGGGCCCCGGTGGTCTTCGCCGGCCAGCACATCCTGAACCTCGCCCTGGCAATCGCCATGGTCGCCTTCGGCATCTGGTTCGCCGTGACACAGACCTGGACACCCTACCTGCTGATGCTCGCCATCGCGTTCGTGCTGGGCGTGCTGATCATCATCCCGATCGGCGGTGCCGACATGCCGGTGGTGGTCTCGATGCTCAACAGCTACTCCGGCTGGGCGGCGGCGGGCATCGGCTTCTCCCTCAACAACGCGATGCTCATCATCGCCGGCAGCCTCGTCGGCTCGTCCGGCGCGATCCTGTCCTACATCATGTGCCGGGCCATGAACCGGTCGTTCTTCAACGTGATCCTCGGCGGCTTCGGCGGCGAGACGAGCGCGGCCGGCGCCGGCGGCGGCGAACAGCGGCCGGTTCGCAGCGGCTCGGCCGACGATGCGGCATTCCTGCTGTCCAATGCCGACAGCGTGGTGATCGTGCCCGGCTACGGCCTGGCGGTCGCGCGTGCCCAGCACCCCCTCAAGGAGCTCGCCGACAAGCTGATCGAACGCGGTGTGCGGGTACGCTACGCGATCCACCCGGTGGCCGGGCGCATGCCGGGCCACATGAACGTGCTGCTCGCCGAGGCCGAGGTGCCCTACGACCAGGTCTTCGAGATGGAGGACATCAACCCCGAGTTCTCGGAGACCGACGTCGTGCTGGTGCTGGGCGCCAACGACGTGGTCAACCCCGCGGCGAAGGACCCGAAGTCGCCCATCGCCGGCATGCCGATCCTCGAGGTTTACAAGGCCTCCCAGGTGATCGTGAACAAGCGGTCGATGGCCTCCGGCTACGCAGGGCTCGACAACGAGCTGTTCTACATGGACAAGACCATGATGGTCTTCGGCGACGCCAAGAAAGTGGTCGAGGACATGGTCAAGGCGATCGAGTAGTCGCCGCAGGCACGGATGATGCGCGGGGCCGGCGGTTGCCGGCCCTTGTTTTTCGTGGAATCGTCCGCACGTGGGCGACTGCGCGTCGCCCGACGCCGAACACGGAGAGATGCCCATGGCAGATGTCGAGATCGTCACGCCACCCGAGGAGCAGGGACTGCGCCGGATCACCCTCATCGACTACGGCCTGCACATCGCGAGCCCGATCGTCTCGATGATGCTGCTCACGGTCATCGCGCTCATCATCAACTACGTCAAGCGCGATGACGCCCGCGGCACCATCTGGCACAGCCACATGAACTGGATGATCCGCACCTGCTGGTGGACCCTGTTCTGGCTGGTCGTCGCCGGCATCCCGACCGTGATCACCTTCGGGGTGCTCTCCTTCCTGATGCTGGTTCCGATACTCTGGTACCTGTATCGCATGATCCGCGGCCTGCTCGCCGCGCTCGACGGACGGCCGATGCCGGTCCCGCAGTAGGCGCGCGGGAGCTCGCTCCCCACATGGCGCCGGGCCGGCGACACGCAACCGGAGACGCATCATGACCGATCCCCTGCGCCGCAGCCTGCTCCTCGCCTCGCTCGTCCTGCCCGCCGCTTGCGCCGCGCCGTCGAACCGCCCCGGCGAGCCGCTGCCGGCCGGCAGTGTGCGGCAGCGGACCCCCCGTCCGGGCGAGCGCTGGCACTACGCCAGCCGCAACGGCTACAACACGGTCGGCCAGGGCAGCGTCATCGTGGAGTACCGGGAGGAGACCGGCCGCCGGGTGTACGAGTGGAAAAGCCCGGAGGGGCAGTCCCTCGGGGCCGAGGTGATCGACGACCAGGGGCGCCTGCTGCAGGATCCGGCCTACGGCCCGCCGGGCATCCGCTTCGAGGCTCCGGTGCCCTGGCTGCCGGTGCCGCCCGCGACGGGCGCCACCAGCTTCGTGCGCACGTACTACCGGATCGACCGGGACAGCGGGCGCTACGACTGGGCCGACCACCGGCGGGTAGGACCGCTGCGAACGATCCGCGTGCCGGCGGGCGAATTCCAGTGCCTGCCCATCGAGCGCCAGATCCGCCTTGGACATCCCGACTTCACCCGCATCGATCCCTACCGCCACGACGTGGCATGGTACGCGCCGGAACTGGGGCGCTGGGTCCGGCGCGAATGGCGTGGGTGGTACTTCGTCCCCAACGACCGCGGCCTCAGCCGCCTCGAGGAGGACTGGCGGATCTGGGAGCTCACGAGGCACGAACCGGCGCCGGTCGCCGGCTGAATCCCGGGGGTTTCAGCCGGCCCGCGCCGAGCGCCGCATCGCGGCGGCCAGCATCGCCATCGCCGCCGGGATCGGCAGCAGCGACACCCACAGCACCGTGTCCCAGCCCCAGGCGGCGAGCACGCCCCCCGAGGCGAACGAGCCGAGGGCCATCAGCCCGAAGACGAGGAAGTCGTTGAGCGACTGCACCCGGGTCTTCTCCTCCGGGCGATGGCACTCGAGCACCAGGGCCGAGGCGCCGAGGAAGCCGAAGTTCCAGCCCAGCCCGAGCAGGACCAGCGTCGCCCAGAAGTGGGCCACGTCGATGCCGCCCAGCCCGATTGCCGCCGAGATGCCGATCAGGGCGAGCCCCAGCATGGACATGCGACCGGCGCCGAACCGCGCGATGAGATGTCCCGTGAAGAAGCTGGGCCCGTACATCGCGACGACGTGCCATTGCAGGCCCAGGTTCGCCGCTTCCTGCGGATGGCCGCAAAGGTGCATCGCCAGTGGCGCCGCGGTCATGAGGAAGTTCATCAGGGCGAAGGACACCGCGCCGCAGGCCACCGCGGCGATGAAGCGCGGCTGGCGCGCGATTACCCCGAGCGGACGCCCGCCGCCGGCGATCTCCTCGGCCGTTGGCACCGGCAAGCGCACGCCGAGCAGGACCAGGGCCGAGAGGACGGCGGCCAGCGCCTGCACCAGGAAGGTGGCGGTGAACAGGTGGGGTGGCCACAGCGCCATCGTGAACGTGACGAGCTGGGGCCCGACGACACCGGCCGCCACGCCCCCGGCCATCACGTACGACAGCGCGCGCGCCCGGCGGGCCGGCTCCACGCCGTCGGCTGCGGCGAAACGGAACGTGAGGACGACGGCCGCATAGGCGCCGCCGAAGAAGGTCGCGACGCAGAACAGCCAGAACCAGCCCAGGATGACCGCGAACATCGCGAGCAGGCCCGCCAGCACGCCGGCCCCGGTGCCGGCGAGGAAAGCGGCGAGCCGTCCGTGCCGGCGCGCGATCGCCCCGACGGGCAGGATGCAGGCCGCCATGCCCACGACGAAGATCGAGATCGGCAGGGTCGCGAGCACGGGCGTGGGCGCCAGCGAGTTGCCCACGATCGATCCGGTCGCGAACACGACCACCGCGTTCGCCCCGGCGAGCGCCTGGGCGATGGTGAGCCGCCAGATGTTGCCGCGCTGGACGCGTGCCGGAAGCACGGGGCCCGTGTCGATCGCGGCCGGACTACTCGCCACGCGCGCCTCCGGTGGCCGGCCCCCTGTCGGGCCGGCGGGCCACGATGAAGGCCCGGCGCGTCAGGCCCACACCGAGGCGGAATCGACGACTTCCGTCTTCGATCCCAGCGCGTTCAGCGCGATCTTGTGCACGACCTCGAGCGGCGCGGTGCAGAGGTCGCCGACGACCCGCACCCGCCAGGGGTCCGCCGCCCGGGACATCGCCGTGAAGACGACGCAGTTCTGGGTCATCATGCCGCAGACCAGGAGCTCGTCCGTGCCCTCGAGGTGCCGCGCGAGATCCGTGTCCTGGAAGGCGTCGGCGACATGCTTGGTAACCACCGGCGCGTCGCCGGCCGCCTCGAGGATCGCCGGCCGGATCGCGACACCGGTCCCGTCGGGCGCGAACAGTCCCGCCTTCGCCTTCGAGACGTGCCGCACGAGGACGACCTTGTCACCCGCCCTGCGCGCCTTGCCGATCGCCGAGACGATCCGCGCCTCGGTTTCCTCGGCCTGCCAGAGGGGCAACGTGCCTCCGGGAAAGTAGTCGTTCTGGATGTCGATGACGAGAAGCGTGCGCGCCATGGAGGGCTCCCGGATTGATGGCAAGCCGTAATCCTAGCCCGCCTCGCCGGGATGCGCGCAGGCCGCGCGCGCGGCGCAAAAAAAATGGGCCGCGGATTGCCGCGGCCCCGGAGATTGATCGTTCCGTGTGCGCGCCGGGAGGAGCCGGCGACGCTGGTTCTTTCTTATAGGGTCAAACCTTGCATTCGTTGGCGAGCTGCTTGCCGTTCTTGGTGTCGAGCAGGATCGACTTGCCCACGATCACCAGCCAGGTCAGGCCGGATTCCACGTCCTCGTAGCGCAGGGCGCCGGTGCGCGCGGGAACGGCCTTCAGCACGTAGGGGCGCTTGCCCCACTTGATGGTTGCGGTCGAGTTGTCGGGCGCGACGTCGGTGACGTCCACGGTGCGATTGAGTTCGCACTTGTAGAGACCTTTGGTGAGCTTCAGGCCCTCGGCCTGGACGGTCCCTGCCGCACATGCCAGGCCAACCGATACAGCTAGGAACTTGAACGACAATTTCACGGGAATCTCCGTTGAGAGGCCTGGCTGATTTCCGGGTCGTATTGTCGCGACGATTCGTGCGCCCGTAAAGCCGGTTCCGACGAACGAATCGTTACGTTTCCTTACGTTTGCGGTCATCATTGGCGTGGCGTCTCGGCCAGGCAATGCGTCCGGCACGAACGGCGGCATCGGCCCTATCGGCGGCGGGCGCGCCGTGGCGGGACTGCACCGCGAGGAGGGCCTGCGAAGGCTACGCAAGCGCCAGGCCCAAGGGGGCGCCTGCCGGAACGGCGTGGGCCGCCGGCCGCCGGGCCCGGCGCGCGACCCGGCGGCCGACGAATGGCGGTTCAGCGAATGGCGACGGGGTTGATCATCGCCTGGACGGATCCCTCGTAGCGGGGCTGGCCGAGCACGAACAGGAACTCCCACGCCTTGTCCGCCACGAGCTCGGCGGTATTCATGTTCTCGAGCAGGTAGGTGCCGTTGCGCGTCAGCAGTTCCTGGTGCACGCCGAAGATGCCCTCGCCCTTCTCGAACGGCACGGCCTCCACGCCCCAGGTATCGGCTCCCACGGCCACCACGCCCTTGCTGACGAGATACCTCGCTCCGTTCATGCCCAGGCCGGGCTCCGCCTTGCCGAAGCGCTCCGGGTCGGAGTCGAGGATGCCCATCCAGCCGGTATGGAGCAGGACGACGTCGCCTTCGCGGATCTCGACACCCTGCTTCGCGGCGGCGCCCTCGATGTCCGCCTGGTTGATCGCCTCGCCTTCGGTGAGCATGTCCACGCCGCGGTAGCCGGCGATGTCGAGCACCACGCCGCGGGTGACGATCGGCGGGATGTTGTGGGTGCTGAACTTCTTCAGGCCGGTGATCGGCGCGATGTCGGCCCACTTGTTGCCGTTGTAGTAGGTGTCGCCGATGCCGATATGGCCGAGCCCGTCGATCTGCGAGCCGATGCCGATCCAGCAGTTGAGGATGTCGTCGTTATAGGTCGTGTTGGTCGGCCCCAGCCCGTTCGCGGAGCCGACCTGGTTCGGCTGCACGACATAGATGTCGCAACGCCGGGGCGGGAAGGCCGGCGTCAGTCGGTTCACCGTGACGCCGAGCGCGTAGGTCTTGCCTGTCGTGATGAGCCTGGAAGCCGCGAGGACCTTGTCGGGCGAGAGGTAGTTGGCCGCGCCGAGCTCGTCGTCGGGACCCCACTTCGAGGGGAACCATTTCTCGTCGGCGACGGCCGATCCAGCCAACGAGATACCCAGGGTCGCGACCATTCCAGCCATGATGCGCTTCATCATGCGTGTCTCCTCGATCAACGAAACGGGTGCTGCTTCTTGTCGGGCCGGCCGGCGCGGCCCCTGCCTCCGGCCGGTCGCAGGCCATCGGGACCTGGCGGCGAGCCGACGCCGCCAGCGTACGGGAGAAGGCACGCGCTGCCCAGCCTCTCTCGGGCGGCGCCCCGGCGCTGCGCCCGCGGCGCCGGGGGGCCTCAGGCCGTGGGCGGTTCGTGCAGGATCGCGATGCCGATCTCGTCGCCCGGCACCTGGGGATAGCGCTCGAGCACGAGGGGATCGTGGCCCGGCACGAGGAACTTCGGGTCGCCGGCTTCGGCGAGCAGCCGCCGGTGGCCGTCGAGCATCTTCGCCACGTCGTGCACGATCGGAAAGGGCCGGCCGCCGAGGATGTTCTCGTAGTAGTGGCTCGCGTCCGAGGCAAGGATTACCGTGCCGCGGGCGGTGCGCACGCGCAGCGACTGCAGGCCCATGGTGTGGCCGCCGATGGCGAGCAGGTCCACGCCCGGCGCCAGGTTCGCGTCGCCCTGGTAGAAGACGACGCGGTCCGCGTACACCTTGCGCACGAGTTCGACCACGTCCTCGACCCGATAGGCGTGCCGGATCGCCGGGTGGCACATGCAGGGCCCCGTGGCGTAGGAAACCTCGTCGGCCTGGATGTGGAAGCGCGCATTGGGCAGCTTGTCGAGGTTGCCCGCGTGGTCGTAGTGAAGGTGGGTGATGACCACGTCGCTCACGGACGCCGGGTCCACGTCCAGCACGCGCAGCGCCTCGATCGGGCAACGCAGCAGCTTGCGGCCGCGGGCGCTCGCCG
This sequence comes from uncultured Burkholderiaceae bacterium, assembly GCA_964509685.1. Taxonomy (GTDB): domain Bacteria; phylum Pseudomonadota; class Gammaproteobacteria; order Burkholderiales; family Burkholderiaceae_E; genus JAMLIN01. The sequence continues at coordinate 640 of CAZDYQ010000087.1, read as the reverse complement.
CCTCGGCGCCGAAGCCCGTGTCCACCAGGATCGTCCGGCCGCCCTGGCGCAGGAGCCAGACGAAGTAGTCCATCGGCATCGGGCCATCGTGCGGATCGACCGGCACGAAGTTGTCGGCGCGGCGCCGCTCGTCGAGGCGGGCATAGCGGATCGCGTAGGCTTCCCAGGTGCCGTCCCGGCGATCGGCCTGTCGAGGATCTTGCAGGGTCATCTTCTCCTCCGTGACGTCCGCGACGAGTCTACTGTGAACGGCGCGCGCTCGCCGCGATGCGCCGGGCGATCACCGGGAAGTAGTTGTCGCCCTCGCCCGCCTCGATGGCGGCGGCGAGCCAGCCGTCCACCGTCTGCGCGCCACGCGCGTCCACGCCGGTCTGCGCGGCGAGCTCCAGCGCATAGCGCAGGTCCTTGCGGGCATAGGTGGTGGAGAAGGCGCGCAGCGGGAATTCGTCGGGAACGATGGCCTTCATGCCGTGGTTGCGCAGCGCGAAGCTGTCGGCCGAGCCCTTGGAGAGCACGTCGAACAGGAGATCGGCCGGCACGCCGGCGCGCTCGCCGATCGCTTTCGCCTCGGACAGCGCCATGACCGTCTCGAAGAGCACCATGTTGTTCAGGATCTTGACGACCTGGCCGCAGCCGACCG
>CAZDYQ010000086.1:0-12545 GCA_964509685.1 uncultured Burkholderiaceae bacterium | reverse complement strand
AGGATCATCGAGTAAGAGGCGCCGGGCCGGGGCCCCACGGGCACCCGGCTACGCGATCCGGCCCTGCCGGGAGTCATACGGGCGATGCCGCCCGTCGTTCTTTGGGATTCATGACATGACCAACCAGAAGATCCGCATCCGCCTCAAGGCGTTCGACTACAAACTGATCGACCAGTCCGCCGCCGAGATCGTGGACACCGCCAAGCGCACGGGCGCGGTGGTGCGCGGACCGGTGCCGCTGCCGACACGCCGCGAGCGCTTCGACGTGCTGCGTTCGCCCCACGTCAACAAGACCTCGCGCGACCAGTTCGAGATCCGCACCCACCAGCGCCTGATGGACATCGTCGATCCGACCGACAAGACCATCGACGCGCTCACCAAGCTCGACCTGCCGGCCGGGGTGGACGTCAAGATCTCGGTCCAGCAGTCCACGGGGGCATAGCGCGGACCGGATCGCCGGACCGCAAGCGGCTTGCCGGGCATCGTCCGGCAAGCTATAATTTCCGTCTTTTTTCGGGCGGCCCCATCCGGGGGGCCCATTGGTTCAAGCGCGAGCCGCTCAGGGGCGGCAAGACCGGGCAGGGCCCGGGCGCCATGGGGCTTCGCGCATAAACACATCCGGCCAATCGCAGCCGGGATTGGAGCAAGCAATGAGCCTTGGCCTTGTGGGACGCAAGGTCGGCATGATGCGCATCTTCACGGACGATGGCGAGTCGATTCCCGTGACGGTGCTCGACGTGTCGAACAACCGCGTCACCCAGATCAAGACCGTCGAGACCGACGGCTACGTATCGGTGCAGGTGGCCTACGGCGTGCGCCGTGCCAACCGCGTGACCAAGCCGCAGGCGGGCCACTTCGCCAAGGCGGGCGTCGAAGCCGGGAGCATCCTGCGGGAGTTCCGCCTCGATTCGCCCGACGAACTCGGCGACCTCGCCCCGGGCGCCCAGCTCAAGGCCGAGATGTTCAGCGAGGGCCAGAAGGTCGACGTCTCGGGCACGTCCCAGGGCAAGGGCTTCGCCGGCACCATCAAGCGCCACAACTTCGGCTCCGGGCGCGCCAGCCACGGCAACTCGCGCTCGCACAACGTGCCCGGCTCGATCGGCATGGCACAGGATCCCGGCCGGGTCTTCCCCGGCAAGCGGATGGCGGGCCACATGGGCGCGGTCACCCGGACCGTGCAGAACCTGGTCGTCGCCCGGGTCGACGCCGAGCGCCAGCTGCTGCTGGTCCGCGGCGCGGTGCCCGGCGCGAAGAACGGAAACGTCATCGTCCGGCCCGCCGTGAAGGCCCCGGCGAAGTCGGCCTGACGGGGAGTGGCGATGGAACTCAAGCTTCTCGACGCCCAGGGGCAGTCGGCATCCAAGGTCGATGCCCTCGACACTGTCTTCGGGCGCGAATACAACGAACCGCTGATTCACCAGGTGGTCGTCGCCTACCAGGCGAACGCCCGCAGCGGCGACCGCAAGCAGAAGACCCGCGGCGAGGTCCGGCATTCGACCAAGAAGCCGTGGCGCCAGAAGGGCACCGGGCGCGCGCGCGCCGGCATGACCTCGAGCCCGCTGTGGCGCGGCGGCGGCCGGGCGTTCCCGAGCACGCCGGACGAGAACTTCAGCCACAAGCTGAACAAGAAGATGTACCGGGCGGGCGTATGCTCGATCCTTTCGCAGCTGGCGCGCGAAGACCGGCTCGCGGTCGTGGACGAGATCAGCGTCGATGCGCCCAAGACCAGGCTGCTCGTACAGAAGCTCAAGGACATGGGCCTCGGGTCGGTCCTGATCATCACCGAGGGCTTCGACGAGAACCTCTACCTCGCTGCCCGCAACCTGCGCGACGTGCTCATCGTCGAGCCGCGTTACGCCGATCCGGTGTCGCTGGTTCGATTCGATCGGGTGCTGATCACCCGGCCGGCGCTGGCGAAAGTCCAGGAGATGCTGGGATGAACCAAGAGCGTCTGATGAAAGTGCTCGTCAGCCCCATCGTGTCGGAGAAGTCGACCATGGTGGCCGAGAAGAACGACCAGGTGGCCTTCCACGTGCTGCAGGATGCGACCAAGCCCGAGATCAAGGCGGCCGTCGAGCTGCTCTTCAAGGTCCAGGTCGAGTCGGTCCAGGTGCTGAACCAGAAGGGCAAGGCCAAGCGCTTCGGCCGTCACTCGGGCCGGCGCCGCAACACCCGCAAGGCGTACGTCTCGCTGGCCCCGGGCCAGGAGATCAATTTCGTGGAGGCCGGTTAAATGGCTGTCGTCAAGATGAAACCCACCTCGCCGGGCCGCCGGTCGATGGTGCGGGTCGTCACGCCGGACCTGTACAAGGGTCGGCCCTTCGATGCCCTGACGACGAGTCAGAAGCAGAACGCCGGCCGCAACAACCACGGCCGCATCACCGTGCGCCATCGCGGGGGCGGCCACAAGGCCCACTACCGGATCATCGACTTCCGTCGCGACAAGGACGGCATCCCCGCCACCGTCGAGCGGATCGAGTACGACCCGAACCGCAGCGCCCACATCGCGCTGCTGTGCTATGCCGACGGCGAGCGTCGCTACATCCTCGCCCCGCGCGGGGTCGTGCCGGGCGACAGGCTGCAGAGCGGCTCGGACGCGCCCATCCGGCCCGGGAACGCGCTGCCCATCCGGAACATCCCGGTCGGATCCACTATCCATGCGATCGAGATGGCCCCCGGCAAGGGCGCCCAGGTCGCCCGCTCCGCCGGCACCTCGGCGCGGCTGATGGCCCGCGAGGGCATCTACGCCCAGGTGCGGATGCGCTCGGGCGAGGTGCGCCGATTCCACATCGACTGCCGCGCCACGATCGGCGAGGTGGGCAACGAGGAGCACGGCCTGCGCGAGATCGGCAAGGCCGGCGCCAAGCGCTGGCGCGGGATCCGGCCGACGGTCCGCGGCGAGGTCATGAACCCGGTCGATCACCCGCACGGCGGCCGCACCCGCGGCAACCGCCACCCGGTGTCGCCGTGGGGCCAGCCGACCAAGGGCTACAAGACTCGTCGCAACAAGCGGTCGGACAACATGATCGTCCAGCGCCGCGGCAAGAAATAACGGGTAGTCAATACATATGGCACGTTCAGTCAAGAAAGGGCCGTTCGTCGACGCCCACCTGCTCAAGAAAGTCGATGCCGCGGTCAGCTCCAAGGACAAGCGTCCGATCAAGACCTGGTCGCGTCGCTCGACGGTGCTGCCCGAGTTCGTCGGCCTCACCATCGCGGTCCACAACGGCCGCCAGCATGTCCCGGTGTTCATCAACGAGAACATGGTCGGGCACAAGCTCGGCGAGTTCGCGCTGACTCGCACGTTCAAGGGACACGCCGCCGACAAGAAGTCGCGGCGCTAAGGAGAGCCGGTCATGGAAACCCAAGCAATCCTCAGGGGGGTTCGGCTGTCCGCCCAGAAGGGACGCCTCGCCGCCGACCTGGTGCGCGGGCTGCCCGTCGAGCGGGCCCTGAACATCCTGAGCTTCTCGCCCAAGAAATCTGCCGCCATCGTCAAGAAGGTGATCGAGTCGGCCATCGCCAACGCCGAGCACAACGACGGTGCGGACATCGACGAGCTCAAGGTCAAGCGGATCCACGTCGAGAAGGCCGGGTCGCTGCGGCGCTTCCGGGCCCGTGCGAAGGGCCGTGGCGCCAAGATCGAAAAGCAGACCTGTCACATCTACGTGACAGTCGGCAACTGACCGGAGCTCGAGGAACACCATGGGACAGAAAATCAACCCGATCGGCTTCCGCCTTCCGGTGACCCGTGACTGGTCGTCGCGCTGGTTCGCCACCGGCGAGAAGTTCCCGGCCATGCTCAACGAGGACCTGCGCGTTCGCGAGTACCTTCGGCGCAAGCTGAAGAACGCCATGGTCGGCAAGGTGCTGATCGAGCGGCCCGCGCGCAACGCGCGCATCACCATCTACTCGGCCCGTCCGGGCGTGGTGATCGGCAAGAAGGGCGAGGACATCGAGAACCTCAAGGTGGACCTGCAGCGCCTGCTCGGCGTGCCGGTGCACGTGAACATCGAGGAGATCCGCAAGCCCGAGACCGACGCGCAGCTGATCGCCGCTTCGATCACCCAGCAGCTCGAGCGCCGCATCATGTTCCGCCGCGCCATGAAGCGCGCGATGCAGAACGCCATGCGCCTGGGCGCCCAGGGCGTCAAGGTGATGAGTTCGGGCCGCCTGAACGGCGCCGAGATCGCGCGCCGCGAGTGGTATCGCGAGGGCCGGGTGCCCCTGCATACCCTGCGCGCCAACATCGAGTACGGTACCTCGGAAGCCTCCACGACCTACGGGATCATCGGGGTCAAGGTCTGGGTCTACAAGGGCGACATGCTTGCCCGGGGCGAAGCCCCGCAGGCCGAGAAGGAAGCCCCGGCCGGCGAGCGCGAGGATCGTCGCGGCCGCCGCTTCGCCCGGCCGCCGGCCGGCCGCGCGGGCCGCAAGTCCGAAGGTGGCGCGGGTGCCCCCGCCGAGGGCGATGCCAAACCCGGCCAGCGCCGGGTTCGCAAGGCTGCGGCCGAAGCGCCGAAGGCCGCTGAGTGAGGAACTAGCAGATGCTGCAACCCAAACGACGCAAGTACCGCAAGGAGCAGAAGGGCCGCAACAAGGGCCTGGCGACGCGCGGCGCCCTGGTGTCCTTCGGCGAGTACGGCCTGAAGTCCGTCGGCCGCGGCCGCCTCACCGCCCGCCAGATCGAGGCCGCCCGGCGCGCCATGACCCGCCACATCAAGCGGGGCGGCCGCGTCTGGATCCGGATCTTCCCGGACAAGCCGATCTCCAAGAAGCCCGCCGAGGTCCGCATGGGCAAGGGCAAGGGCAACCCGGAGTACTACGTCGCCGAGATCCAGCCGGGCAAGGTGCTCTACGAAATGGACGGAGTCAGCGAAGAACTCGCCCGCGAGGCCTTCCGGCTCGCCGCGGCGAAGCTGCCGCTGCGCACCGTCGTTGTCTCGCGCATGACCGTCTCGGGCTGAGCCCGGGGGTCGACAAGAGGTCCAGATGAAAGCGAAAGAGTTGCGCGCCAAGGACGTCGAGGCGCTGAACAAGGAACTGGGCGAGCTGCTCAGGGCGCACTTCTCGTTGCGCATGCAGCACGGTACCCAGCAGTTGAACAACACGAGCCAGCTCTCCCGCACCCGGCGTGACATCGCGCGCGTGCGGACCGTGCTCAGGGAAAAGGCCTCCGCCAAATGAACGCCGAAGCGAACACCGCCGTGACGCGGGAATCCTTCCCCCGCACCCTCGAGGGGCGCGTGATCAGCAACAAGATGCAGAAGACCGTGACCGTGCTCGTCGAGCGCCGGGTCAAGCATCCGATCTACGGCAAGTACATGGTGCGCTCCAAGAAGTACCACGCGCACGTGGAAATGCCTTGCAACGAGGGCGATACCGTCCAGATCCGCGAGTCGCGCCCGATCTCGAAGACCAAGTCCTGGGTCGTGACCCAGGTGCTCACGCGGGCGAAGGTCTGAGGACTTGCGCCCGCCGTAGGCGGGCGGCTATAATTGTCGGCTTGCCCCACGGCGAGGCCGGAAGCCTGCCTCGGGTGGCTGGGGCAAGGCAGTTTCAATCGAATTCACCCGAACCACGGGACCAAGACTGACCGCTGCAAGCAGTACGCCGCGGCCGGGCGACGGGAAGGCAGGGGCCGCATGGTCGGCCCGGCCCGGGCGCCCGGTACGGGGCCAGCGGGAAAAGTTGGGGCGTACAAATCATGATTCAGATGCAGTCGACGCTGGGCGTCGCCGACAATACCGGCGCACGTTCAGTCATGTGTATCAAGGTGCTGGGCGGCTCCAAGCGTCGCTACGCGGGCATCGGCGACATCATCAAGGTGAGCGTCAAGGAGGCCCAGCCTCGCGGTCGGGTCAAGAAGGGCGAGATCTACAACGCCGTCGTGGTTCGCACCGCGAAGGGCGTGCGCCGGCCGGACGGGTCGCTGATCCGCTTCGACGGCAACGCCGCGGTGTTGCTCAACAACAAGCTCGAGCCCATCGGCACGCGCATCTTCGGACCGGTGACCCGCGAGCTGCGGACCGAGAAGTTCATGAAGATCGTGTCGCTGGCGCCCGAGGTTCTCTGAGGTAATCGCGATGCAGAAGATTCGCCGGGGCGATGAGGTCGTCGTCATTGCAGGTCGCGACAAGGGCAAACGTGGCGTCGTCCTGAACCGCGTCGGGCCGAACCACCTGCTCGTCGAGGGCGTCAACGTGGTGAAGAAGCACCAGCGTCCCAACCCCCTGAAGGGCGAGCCGGGCGGCGTGGTCGACAAGACCATGCCGATCGACCAGTCGAACGTCATGCTCTACAACCCGGCCACCGGGAAGGGCGATCGTGTCGGCTTCCGCTTTCTCCAGGACGGCACCAAGGTGCGGTACTTCAAGTCGAACGGCGAGCAGGTCAAGGCCTGATCGACAACACCGATACCCCGCCGTGGCGCATGGCGCCAACGAGGGTTCGAGAGGAAATGATGGCTCGGTTCCAGCAACGTTATCGCGAAGAGATCGTCCCCGCACTGATGAAGCAGTTCGGGTACAAGTCGATCATGCAGGTCCCCCGGATCGAGAAGATCACGCTGAACATGGGCGTGGGTGAGGCCGTGGCCGACAAGAAGGTGCTCGAGAACGCCGTCGGCGATCTCACGCGGATCGCAGGCCAGAAGCCGGTCGTGACCCGCGCCCGCAAGGCGATCGCGGGCTTCAAGATCCGCGAGGGCTATCCCATCGGGTGCATGGTCACCCTGCGCGGCCGGCGGATGTACGAGTTCCTCGATCGCCTGGTGACGGTCGCCTTCCCCCGGGTGCGCGACTTCCGCGGCGTGTCGAGCCGCGCGTTCGACGGTCGCGGGAACTACAACATCGGCGTGAAGGAACAGATCATCTTCCCCGAGATCGAATACGACAAGGTCGACGCCGTGCGAGGGCTGAACATCAGCATCACGACGACGGCCAAGACCGACGAGGAAGGCAAGGCGCTGCTGGCGGCGTTCAACTTCCCGTTCCGCAACTGAGGTGAAGAAGTGGCGAAGCTTTCCCTGATCAACCGCGAGTTGAAGCGCGCCAGGACGGTGAAGAAGTACGCCGCCAAGCGCGCCGCCCTGAAGGCGATCATCGACGACCAGTCGAAGTCCGACGAAGAGCGCTACCAGGCGCGCCTTGCGCTGCAGGCGCTGCCGCGCGACGCGAGCCCTTCGCGGCTGCGCAATCGCTGCGAGATCACCGGCCGCCCGCGCGGTGTGTATCGCAAATTCGGCCTCGGTCGTAACAAGCTGCGTCAGGCCGCCATGAACGGCGAGATTCCCGGCGTGATCAAGGCGAGCTGGTAGGAAGGAACCAACGATGAGCATGAGCGACCCCATCGCCGACATGTTCACGCGCATTCGCAACGCACAGCGCGTCGAGAAACTGTCGGTGTCGATGCCGTCGTCGAAACTGAAAGTCGCGATCGCCAAGGTCCTGAAGGACGAAGGCTACATCGAGGACTACCAGGTCAGGACGAACGGTCCCAAGAGCGAGCTCGACATCCAGCTTCGCTATTACGCAGGCCGCCCCGTGATCGAGCGCCTCGAGCGGGTGTCGCGTCCGGGCCTGCGCATCTACCGGGGTCGTGACGCCCTGCCCAAGGTCATGGACGGCCTCGGGGTGGCGATCGTCACCACCTCGCGTGGCGTGATGACCGACCGCCATGCGCGCGCTACCGGCGTGGGCGGCGAGGTCATCGGCTACGTGTCCTAAGGAGTTCGAGATGTCCCGAATCGGACGCATGCCGATCGCCGTGCCGAACGGCGTCGAGGTCAAGCTGGGCCAGGGCGAGATTTCGGTCAAGGGCCCCCAGGGTGCGCTGGTGCAGCGGCTCAATCCGCTTGTCACGGTGGCCCAGGAGAACGGCTCCCTGCAGGTCAGCCCCGTGGACGAGTCGCGCGAGGCCAACGCCATGAGCGGCACCTACCGCGCCCTGATCGCGAACATGGTGCATGGCGTGTCCACCGGCTTCGAGCGTCGCCTCTCGCTGGTGGGCGTCGGCTTCCGGGCGCAGGCCCAGGGGCAGAACCTGAACCTGTCCCTCGGCTTCTCGCATCCGGTGGTCCACAAGATGCCCGAGGGCATCAAGGTGGAGTGCCCCTCGCAGACCGAGATCGTGATCCGCGGCGCCGACAAGCAGGTGGTGGGCCAGGTCGCCGCCGAGCTGCGCGGCTACCGTCCGCCGGAGCCCTACAAGGGCAAGGGCGTCCGGTACGCCGGCGAGCATGTGGCGCTCAAGGAAACCAAGAAGAAGTAACGGCATAACGCAAGCACAGGACATTGAAGATGGACAAGAAGCAAAACCGCCTGCGTCGTGCCCGCCAAACGCGCCTGAAGGTCCGCGAGCTGCGCACGAACCGCCTGTCGGTCTTCCGCTCGAACGCGCACATCTACGCGAACATCGTCAGTTTCGACGGCGCGCAGGTGCTGGTTTCCGCATCGACGGCCGAGCCGGACGTGCGCTCGAAGCTCGGGGGCTACGGCCGGGGCGGCAACGCCGAGGCCGCGAAGCTGGTCGGCCAGCGCATCGCCGAGAAGGCGCTGAAGGCCGGGATCGAGAACGTGGCATTCGACCGCTCGGGCTACCGCTACCACGGCCGGGTGAAGGCCCTGGCCGAGGCGGCCCGCGAAGCCGGCCTGAAGTTCTGAGCCGGCCGATACAGGATTGAGACATGGCTAAGATTCAAGCACGAGTGGGCGGCGAGGAACGCGACGACGGTCTTCGCGAGAAGATGATCGGCGTCAACCGCGTCACCAAGGTCGTCAAGGGCGGCCGGGTCCTCGGTTTCGCGGCGTTGACGGTGGTCGGCGATGGCGACGGACGCATCGGCATGGGCAAGGGCAAGTCGCGCGAGGTGCCGGTGGCCGTCCAGAAGGCGATGGACGAGGCCCGCCGCAAGATGATCAAGGTGCCCCTGCGCAACGGGACCGTCCACCACCGGGTGATCGGTCGCCACGGCGCCGCCGAGGTCTTCATCGCCCCGGCACCCGAAGGCACCGGCATCATCGCCGGCGGCCCGATGCGTGCGGTGTTCGAGGTCATGGGCGTCTCGAGCGTGGTCGCCAAGAGCCACGGCTCGAACAATCCCTACAACATCGTTCGGGCGACCCTGAACGCGCTTTCGCAGATCAGCACCCCGGCCGAGATCGCGGCCAAGCGTGGCAAGTCGGTCGAGGAGATCCTCGGCTAGGGCTTGGGCGCAGGCGGCCACCGGCCGCCCGGCCGCAATCGAGCGGAGAGAAGTCATGAGCAAGAAGACGCTGAAAGTCACCCTGGTCAGGAGCCCGATCGGCACCAAGGCCAGCCACCGCGCGACGGTGCTCGGCCTGGGGCTCAAGAAGGTCAACCAGACGCGCGAACTCGAGGACACCCCGGCGGTGCGCGGCATGATCAATACCGTGTCCTACCTCGTTCGCGTCGGCTGAGGAATCGAAGGAACTGCTATGCGACTCAACAACCTGAAGCCGGCCGCCGGCGCCCGGAACGCGGCCAAGCGGGTCGGCCGCGGCATCGGCTCGGGCCTGGGCAAGACCGCCACGCGCGGGCACAAGGGCCTGAAGTCCCGTTCCGGCGGCTCTCCCGCAATCGGCTTCGAGGGCGGCCAGATGCCCATGCACCGGCGCCTGCCCAAGCGCGGCTTCACGTCGCGTACCGCGGGCGACACGGCGGAGGTGCGGCTGAGCGAACTCGCGAAGATCGAGGGGACCGAGATCGACCTCCTCGCGCTCAAGCGTGCCCGCATCGTTCCGCAGCTGGCCAAGTCGGCCAAGCTGATCCTGTCCGGCACCGTCGATCGCGCGCTGACGCTGAAGGGCATCGCGGCGACCAAGGGCGCCCGCGCGGCCATCGAGGCGGCCGGCGGCAAGCTCGACTGAACGGCGGGGCGAGAAGGAATCCGTGGCGACGAAACCCACATCGGCCCTGGCGAGCGCCAGCAAGTCCGGCGACCTGCGTCGCCGGCTCGTGTTCCTGGCGCTCGCGCTCGTCGTCTATCGCCTCGGCACCCATATCCCGGTGCCGGGCATCGACCCGTACGAGCTCGCCAAGCTCTTCCAGAGCCAGCAGGGCGGCGTCCTGGGCATGTTCAACATGTTCTCGGGCGGCGCGCTGGAGCGCTTCTCGATCTTCGCGCTGGGGATCATGCCGTACATCTCGGCATCGATCATCATGCAGCTGCTCACCGTCGTGGTGCCGCGGCTCGAGGCGCTCAAGAAGGAAGGCGAGGCCGGGCGCCGGCAGATCACGAAGTACACGCGCTACTTCACGCTGGGCCTGTCCACCTTCCAGGCGATCGGCATCTCCGTCGCGCTGGAGTCGCAGGCGAACCTCGTGATCGATCCGGGCATGGTGTTCCGCTTCACGACCGTGGTGTCGCTCGTGACCGGCGCCATGTTCCTGATGTGGCTCGGCGAGCAGATCACGGAGCGGGGCCTCGGCAACGGGATCTCGATCATCATCTTCGCCGGCATCGTGGCGGGGCTGCCGAGCGCGATCGCGGGCATGGGAGAACTGGTCCGCACGGGGTCGCTCAGCACCTTCGTCGCCCTGCTGATCCTGGTGCTGGTGGTGGCCGTGACCGCCTTCTGCGTGTTCGTGGAGCGGGGGCAGCGCAAGATCACGGTGAACTACGCGAAGCGCCAGGTGGGCAACCGGATCTACGGGGGCAACTCGTCGCACCTGCCCCTGAAGCTCAACATGGCCGGGGTGATCCCGCCGATCTTCGCGTCGTCGATCATCCTGTTCCCGGCGACCATCGCCCAGTGGTTCACGACCAGCGACAGCACCAGCACGGTGGTGAACTGGCTGCGCGACTTCGCGGCGATGCTCTCGCCCGGGCAGCCGATCTACATCCTGCTGTATGCGCTGGCGATCATCTTCTTCTGCTTCTTCTACACGGCGCTGGTCTTCAACAGCCGCGAGACCGCCGACAACCTGAAGAAGAGCGGCGCCTTCGTGCCGGGCATCCGCCCGGGCGACCAGACCGCGCGATACATCGACAAGATCCTGATGCGACTGACCCTGGCGGGGGCGATCTACATCACCGCGGTGTGCCTGCTGCCCGAGTTCATGATCCTCGAGTGGAACGTGCCCTTCTATTTCGGCGGCACCTCCCTCCTGATCATCGTGGTTGTCGCCATGGATTTCATGGCCCAGGTTCAGGCCTACATGATGTCGCACCAGTACGAAAGCCTGATGCGCAAGGCGAGCGCGAAGGGATTCGGCAGTTGAGCAGGGATCACTCGAGGTAAATCATGAAAGTTTTGGCATCGGTCAAGAAGCTTTGCCGGCACTGCAGGATCATCAAGCGCAACGGCGTCGTTCGCGTGATCTGCAGCGACCCGCGCCACAAGCAGCGCCAGGGCTGAGGCAAACAGACGTATCAGAGGACGAGCAATGGCACGTATTGCGGGCATCAACATTCCCGACCGTCAGCACGCCGAGATCGGCCTGACGGCGATCTACGGCATCGGCCGCACTCGCGCCCGCGCGATCTGCGCCGCCGCCGGCGTTCCCTTCGACAAGAAGATCAGGGACCTGAGCGACGCCGAGCTCGAGCGCCTGCGCGACGGCGTCGGCAAGTTCACCGTCGAGGGCGACCTGCGGCGCGAAGTGTCCATGTCGATCAAGCGACTGATGGACCTCGGCTGCTACCGCGGGATGCGTCATCGCCGCGGCCTGCCCGCGCGCGGCCAGCGCACCCGCACCAACGCGCGCACCCGCAAGGGGCCGCGTCGCGCTGGCGTGGCACTGAAGAAGTAAGCGGAGAACACATCCATGGCACGTGGCACGCAGGGCGCCCAGCGCGTCCGCAAGAAGGTCAAGAAGAACGTTTCGGATGGCATCGCGCACATCCATGCGTCCTTCAACAACACGATCATCACGATCACCGACCGCCAGGGCAACGCGCTCGCCTGGGCGACGTCCGGTGGCGCCGGCTTCAAGGGCTCGCGCAAGTCGACGCCGTTCGCCGCCCAGGTCGCGGCCGACGCCGCCGGCCGTGCCGCCCAGGACTGCGGCATCAAGAACCTGGAGGTCCAGATCAAGGGCCCCGGCCCGGGTCGCGAGTCCTCGGTGCGGGCGCTGAACGCGCTCGGCATCAAGATCCTGTCGATCTCGGACGTCACGCCGATCCCGCACAACGGCTGCCGTCCGCCGAAGAAGCGGCGCATCTGACAACGGACATGGGGTGCTGCCCGGCTCCCCGGCCCGCCTTCGGGCGGGCATTGGCATTTCCGGGTTGAAGACCACCGTTCGCCCACGCATCCGATCCGGAGCGTTCAGAAGGGCGGACTAACCGCGACGCACGTCGCGTAGGAAACGAGGAAGCAAAGTGGCACGTTATACCGGACCGAAGGCTAAACTCTCCCGCCGCGAGGGAACCGATCTATTCCTGAAGAGCGCGCGGCGATCGCTCGACTCGAAGGCCAAGGACACCAAGCCGGGCCAGCACGGACGGACCTCAGGGGCGCGCACTTCCGACTACGGCCTGCAGCTGCGCGAGAAGCAGAAGGTCAAGCGGATGTACGGCG
>CAZDYQ010000085.1:0-13060 GCA_964509685.1 uncultured Burkholderiaceae bacterium | reverse complement strand
CCGAAGACAGTACGGCTTGTACGGCGAGGCGCCCCAACGCGGTCATGCGCCCGGCTACGAAGCCGCCGGGGGGGCGAGGACCTTGCCGGGATTCATGATCCCCCCCGGATCCAGCGCCCGCTTGATCCTCCACATCAGCTCGATCTCGACAGGCGACTTGTAGCGGGCCGCCTCGTCGCGGCGCAGGACCCCGAGGCCGTGCTCCGCGGAGATCGATCCATCGAACGCGGCCACCGCGTCATGGGTGATGCGGTTGATCTCGGGCTGGCGCGCGAGGAAGGCGTCCTGCGCCGCCTCGTCGGCATGGTCGGTCGCGGGCGAGACGTTGTAGTGCAGGTTGCCGTCGCCGAGATGGCCGAAGACCACCATCCGGATGTCCGGGAAGCGGCGCAGCAGTTCGGCATTGGTGGATTCGATGAAGCGGGCGATCGAGGAGATCGGCACCGAGATGTCGTGCTTGATGTTCTTGCCGATCGCCGCCTGGGCCTCCGAGATGTTCTCCCGCAGCGCCCACAGCGCGCGCGAGCGGGCGATCGAGTCCGCGACCACCGCGTCGGCCACCAGTCCGGCATCGATGGCCTCGGCGAGCAGGCCCTCGAAGAGGCGGGTGGCATGTTCCTCGCCCTCGGCATCGGAGCACTCGAGCAGCACGAAGTACTCTCCGGCGCCCGCCAGCGGGTTGGGGCAGTGCGGGTACACCCGCTCGACCAGCTCGAGGCAGAAGGCGCTCATCAGCTCGAATGCGGTGAGGGTGGACGCGAGCCGGCGCTGCGCGAGCTCGAGCAGGCGGGTGGCCGCTTCGACATCGGCCACCGCCGCCAGCGCCGTGAGCTGCGCGGCGGGGCGCGGGAAGAGCTTGAGCGTGGCCGCGGTGATCACCCCGAGGGTGCCCTCGGCGCCGATGAAGAGGTCGCGCAGGTCGTAGCCGGTGTTGTCCTTGCGCAGGCCGCGCAGGCCGGGCCAGATCGCGCCGTCGGCGGTCACCACCTCGAGCCCGAGGCAGAGCTCGCGGGCATTGCCGTAGCGCAGCACCTGGGTGCCGCCGGCATTGGTGGAGAGGTTGCCCCCGATGGTGCAGCTGCCCTCGGAGGGCAGCGACAGCGGGAAGAGCCGGTCGACCCGTTCGGCAGCGGCATGGAGCTCGGCCAGCGTGCAGCCGGCTTCCACGGTGATGGTGTTGCCGGCGGTATCGACCGAGCGAACCCGCTTCATGCGGGCGAGCGAGAGCACCACGTTGCGCGGGCCGTCGTCCGGGGTGGCGGCGCCGGACAGGCCCGTGTTGCCGCCCTGGGGCACGACCGCGTAGCCGTGCTCCGCGCACCAGCGCACCACGGCGGCGACACCCTCGGTGTCGTCCGGCATGGCGACGGCGAGCGCCCGTCCGCGATACCGGCCGCGCCAGTCCACGAGCATGGGCGCGATCGCGTCGTCGTCGACCAGGAGCCGCCCCCGGAAGGCGGCGGCCAGGGATTCGCGCGCGGAACGCTCGGCCTCGGTGCTCATCGGATGCCCGGCAGCATGCCCTTCATGCCGCGCATCATCTTGGCGAGCCCGCCCTTCTGCATGCGCTTCATCATGGTCTGCATCTGCTCGAACTGCTTGAGCAGGCGGTTGACTTCCTGCACCGGGACGCCGGCGCCCGCCGCGATGCGGCGCTTGCGCGAAGCCTTGATCGTCTCGGGACGGCTGCGCTCGGACGGGGTCATGGAATGGATGATCCCCTGCATGCGCCGGATCTGGCGCTCGGCCTGGCTCATGTCGGCGCCGGCCGCCGCCTGCTGGAACTGGGCCGGGAGCTTGTCGAGGAGCGACCCCAGGCCGCCCATCTTGTTCATCTGGCCGAGCTGGGCGAGGAAGTCGTTGAGGTCGAAGCGGTTGCCCGACTTGAGCTTGTCGGCGAGCTGGCGGGCGGCCGCCTGGTCGACGTTCCGCTGGGCCTCCTCGACGAGCGAGACGATGTCGCCCATGCCGAGGATGCGGCTCGCCATCCGGTCGGGATGGAAGGTCTCGAGGCCGTCGAGCTTCTCGCCGACGCCCACGAACTTGATCGGCGCCCCGGTGATGGCGCGTACCGACAGGGCGGCGCCGCCGCGCGAGTCGCCGTCGAGCTTGGTGAGGACGACGCCGGTGAGCGGCAGCGCCTCGCCGAAGGCGCGCGCGACGTTCACCGCGTCCTGGCCCTGCATCGCGTCCACCACGAACAGGGTCTCGACCGGGCGCAGGCTCGCATGGAGCTCGCGGATCTCGGTCATCATCTGCTCGTCGATCGCGAGCCGGCCCGCCGTGTCCACGATCAGCACGTCATGGAAATGGGTGCGTGCCCACTGCAGCGCGGCGGCGGCGATCTCCACCGGCTTCTGGTCGGGGCTGGAGGCGAAGAAGTCGGCCCCCGCCTGGCCCGCGACGGTACGCAGCTGCTCGATCGCGGCCGGGCGGTACACGTCGCACGAGACCGTCAGGACCTTCTTCTTCTGGTTCTCGCGCAGCCACTTGGCGAGCTTGCCGACGGTGGTGGTCTTGCCCGAGCCCTGCAGGCCGGCCATGAGGACCACCGCCGGCGGCGCGGCCGACAGGTCGAGACCGCGCGAGGCGCCGCCCATGAGCTCGACGAGCTCCCGGTGGACCACGCCTACCAGGGCCTGGCCGGGCGAGAGGCTGCCGATGACTTCCTCGCCGAGCGCCTTCTCCTTCACCCTGGCGATGAAGTCCCGAACCACCGGGAGGGCGACATCCGCCTCGAGCAGCGCGATGCGGATCTCGCGCAGCATCTCCTGCGTGTTCGCCTCGGTGAGCCGGGCTTCGCCGCGCATCGTCTTGACGACACGCGAGAGGCGTTGCGACAGATTTTCCAGCATGGCCTTGTATTACACTGAGTCAATGTCGATTCTACTGGTTGTCGCCTACCTGCTGCCGGTGGTCCTGTACGGCTACGCATGGCGGCTGGCGGTGCGCAGCCCCGGCGCGGCGGCGCCACGGGTCGGCTCGGGGTGGCAGCTGGCCGGGCTCGCCGCCCATTTCGTCAGCCTCGGATTCGCCTTCTTCCCCGACGGGGTGCCCCACATCGGCTTCGCCCCCGTCCTTTCGGCCGCGGTCTGGGTCGGCATCGGCCTGCTGTGGTTCGAAGGCCTTCGCGTGCACATGCGGCCGCTCCAGGTGCTGATCCTGCCGGTGGCGATGGTGGCCGTGCTGCTGCCGTGGGCATTCCCCGGCGGCGCCATGGCCGATCACGGCGGTGGCCCCATGTTCGTGCCGCACGTGCTCGTCGGCACGCTCGCCTACGCGGTGCTGCTGATCGCCGCCGCCCATGCCGGGCTGATGGCCAGCGCCGAGCGCGCCCTGCACGGGGGCGTGGGAACCGGCGCCCCCATGCTGGAGCGCTTCCTCGACGAACTCCCGCCGCTGCTGGTGCTCGAGCGCCTGCTCTTTCGCCTCATCGCGATCGGTTGCGCGCTGCTCACCCTCACGCTGCTGAGCGGCTTCGTCTTCAGCGAGGAGATCTTCGGCAGGGCCTTTCGCTTCGAGCACAAGACCCTGCTCGCGCTCGTCGCCTGGGCGGTCTTTGCGGCGCTCCTCCTCGGCCGCTGGCTGCGTGGCTGGCGGGGCCGGATCGCGCTGCGCATGACGTTCGTCGGCTTCGGCATCCTGCTGCTCGCCTACGTCGGCACCCGCTTCGTGCTCGAGGTCGTCCTCGACCGCTACTAGGATCGCGGAGCGCGCATTCCCGGGAACACGATGGGCTTTCGATGGGTAAGCTGATCTTCTGGCTGGCGGTCCTCGGCGCGGTGTTCCTCGTCGCGCGCGCCGTCGGCCTGCTGCAGCGGCGCGAGGCGACGCGACGCCGCGAGGCCGACGCCGGCCCGCGCGCGCTCGAGATGGAGCGCTGCGCCCACTGTGGCATCCACTTTCCTCGCGCCGATGCGGTGCGCGACGGCGCCCGCAGCTACTGCAGCGAGGAGCACCGGCGGGCGGCCGAGAGATGAGCCAGGCGTCGTCGCCGGCGCGCGCACCGACCGCGGCGACCCCCGCCCCGACCACCGTCTCGGCATCGCACTGGAGCGCGATGCGCTGGTACTCGGTGAGCCGGGTGGTGCTCGCCGCTCTCCTGCTGGTGGCCTCCTGGGGCTACGACGGCCGGGTGCTGATCGAGATCGGCGACGTCGGGCGCTTCCGCAGCATCGCCTTCGTCTATCTCGTGCTCGGGATCGGCTACCTCGCGACGATCCGCTGGGGCAACCCGAAGTTCCGCCCGCTGCGCGACCTGCAGCTGCTCACGGACCTGGTCGCGATCGTGCTGCTGATGCACGTGGCCGGCGGCATCCGCGGCGGCCTCGGCGTGCTGGTCGTGGCGTCGGTCGCGGCCGCGGCGGTGATCAGCAACGCCCGGACCGCCGCGCTCTACGCCGCGGCGGGAACGCTCGCGCTGCTCGCCGAGACCGGCATTCGCTCCTGGCGCGCGGGCGCGCTCGACGCCTCCGACTCGCTGCTCGCCGGGCTGTTCGGCATCGCCTGCTTCGTGGTGGCGATGGCGGTCAGCTCGCTCGCCCGCCGCCTGTCGCAGCAGGAGGCGCTCGCCTGGCGGCGCGGCGAGGACCTGCGCAACCAGCTCGCCGTCACCCAGCGCGTCATTGCCGAACTCGACATCGGGGTGATCGTCGTGAGCGCGCACGGCAAGGTACGGACCATGAACCGGGCGGCCCAGGAGATGGTGGGCCTGCCCGGCGACCCCTTCGAGCGGGCGCAGGGCAGGGCGCCTTCGCTCGACAATGTCCTCGGCCCGGCGTGGCGAGGCCTGCAGGCGCTGTACCTCAACTGGCGCGAGCACGCCGGCGGCAGGCCCTACCAGGGCGAGTTCGCCCCCGCGCCGTCGCCCACGGCCGTGCCCGGCGAGCCCCGGCCGAACCTGCGGGTCCGCTTCATGCGCGCCCGCGACAGCGAGGACAGCGACGCCGTGCTCCTGGTCGAGGACATGCACGAGCTCGAGCTGCGCGCCCAGCAGCTCAAGCTCGCGTCCATGGGCCGGCTGTCGGCCTCCATCGCCCACGAGATCCGCAATCCGCTCGCCGCCATCCGGCATGCGAACGGGCTGCTCGCCGAGCGCCTGGGCGAGCCCACCCTGCGGCGCCTCGCGCACATCATCGAGGACAACACGGTCCGGATCGACCGCACCATCGAGGATGTGCTCTCGCTGTCGCGGCGCGACCGCAGCGGCGACGAGTCGATCGACATGGTGCGCTTCCTGCCCGCGTTCGCGGCGGAGTTCACCCGCCAGGCGGGTGTCGAGCCGGAGCGGGTCCTCGTCTCGGTGCGCAGCACGCGTCCGCTCGTCTTCGACTCGAACCACCTGCGGCGGGTGCTGGCCAACCTGGTCGGAAATGCCCTGCGCTATGCGAGCACGGCGCCGGGCGCGGTCTCGATAGAATGGGCGGAGAAGGAAGGCGATCGCCTAGAATTGCGCATTGCGGACGACGGGCCGGGCATGTCGGACGAGGCGTTGCGCCATGCCTTCGAGCCCTTCTTCACCACCGAGGGGCGCGGCACCGGCCTCGGCCTGTACCTCGCCCGCGAACTCTGCGGCGCCAACGGCGCCGGCATACGCTACGAGCGGGGCGGGAGCGGACGGTACGGCGGCGGCTTCGTGATCGAGCCCAGGCCGTCGGGGAGCGACTCAAGAGGATGAAGCCGATCGAGACACGGGGGGTCGCCGGGAATCGCCACCAGGCCATTCCGCGGGTGCTCGTGGTCGACGACGAGGCCGACCTGCGGGAGCTGCTTGAGCTGACCCTGGTCGGCATGGGCCTGGACGTGGACTGCGTCGCCGACCTCGCCGAGGCCGTGCGCCAGCTCGGGACCACGGAATACGCCCTGTGCCTCACGGACATGCGCCTGCCCGACGGCACGGGGCTGGAACTGGTGGAGCGGATCGCCCGCGACCATCCGAACACCCCGGTGGCGGTCATCACCGCCTATGGCAGCGCCGAGAATGCGGTCGCGGCGCTGAAGGCCGGCGCCTTCGACTATCTCGCCAAGCCGGTCGCGCTCGAGTCGGTGCGCAACCTGGTGCGCTCGGCGATCCGGCTGCCGGCCGCCGCCCCGTCGACACGCTCGGCGCCGGCCGAGCCACCCGCGGACCCGACCGCACGCATGCTCGGCGTGTCGTCCGCGGTGGCGGAGGTCCGCGCGCAGATCCTGCGGCTCGCGCGCAGCATGGCGCCCGTCGCGATCACCGGCGAGTCCGGCTCGGGCAAGGAGCTCGCCGCCCGGCTCGTGCACGAGGCCGGGGTGCGGGGCGACCAGCCCTTCGTCGCGGTCAACTGCGGCGCGATCCCCGAGAACCTCATGGAGGCCGAGTTCTTCGGTCATCGCAAGGGCGCCTTCACCGGGGCCGATGCGGAGCGCGACGGCTTCTTCCAGGCGGCGAACGGCGGCACGCTGTTCCTCGACGAAGTGGCCGACCTGCCGCTCGCGATGCAGGTGAAGCTGCTGCGGGCGATCCAGGAGAAGCGCGTGCGCAAGGTCGGCGGGACGTCCGAGGACCCGGTCGATGTCCGCATCATCAGCGCCACGCACCAGGACCTCGCCAAGTGCGTCGCGGCCGGGCGCTTTCGCCAGGACCTGTACTACCGGCTCAATGTGATCGAACTGAAGCTGCCGCCGCTGCGCGAACGGCGCGAGGACATCCCGCTGCTCGCGCAGGCGATCCTCGAGCGGCTCGCCGCGCGCGCCGGCCTGCCGTCCGCGCCGGCGCTCTCCTCAGTCACGCTGAGCTACCTGCAGACCTACAACTTCCCCGGCAACGTGCGCGAGCTCGAGAACATCCTCGAGCGCGCCATGGCCTTTTCCAACGGCGAGGTGATCAACGTCGAGGACCTCGGCCTGCGGCCCGAGGCGGCCGACGAGGCCGCCAACGAGCGCGATTCCGCCGTGGCGGGCGAGACCGCCTCGCCCGTCGCCGGCCCGTCGCCGGCGCGCCCCGCCCCGGTGCTGTCGCCCGAGGGCATTCCGGAGTCGCTGCCCGACTATCTCGATTTCGTCGAGCGGCAGGCGATCGAGCGCGCCCTCGAGAAGACCCGCTACAACCGCACGGCGGCCGCGCGCCTGCTGGGCATTTCCTTCCGGGCGCTCCGCTACCGCATGCAGCGCCTCGGCATCAACTGAGCGGACCGGGCGTGAGCGCGCGCGGATTCGACGCGCACGCGCCGGGCTGGCTCGCGCGGGCGCGCCGCTGTCCGTCGCCGAACCACGACCGCCGGCCCGCCACGGCGGTCGACACCGTGGTCATCCATTTCATCAGCCTGCCGCCGGGCCGCTTCGGCCTTCGCCCTGTCGAGGCATTCTTCTGCAATCGCCTCGACGTGCGGGCCCATCCGTCGCTCGCCGAGCTCGAGGGGGTACGTGTCTCGTCGCACCTGCTCATCGGGCGGCGCGGCGAGCTGGTCCAGTTCGTGTCCTGCGACGATCGCGCCTGGCATGCCGGCGTCTCGAGCCTGCTCGGGCGCCCGGGTTGTAACGACTTCTCGATCGGTATCGAGCTGGTCGGGGACGAGCGGCATCGCTTCACCGAGAGGCAGTACGCGCGGCTTTCGACCACCGTCGCGACGCTGCGCCGTCGCTACCCGCTGCGCTTCGCGGTCGGCCATGCCGACATCGCGCCCGGCCGCAAGATCGATCCCGGCCCGTACTTCGACTGGAACCGCGTGCTGTCGTCGCCCGCCTTCGCCGGGCTCGCGCGACCGCTGCCCGACGCTACCGGCGTCATGGGTTTTCGGAACGCCGGTCGGTCCACTGACGCCTAGCGTCGACGCGGGATTCGGCGGCGAACGCCATCGCGATCCGCGCCGTTGCGTGACTCGCGGGGCGATGCGCAGCAACGGCGCGGCTTTGCAGGCGAAGCGCTCGACACGATCCGCCCCGAGTCCGCCGCGCTACCGCGGTCCCGGTTGATCGCCCGGGAACCGACCCCTACAATTAGCGGTGCCGAGTGATCCACACCCCATATCTAGTGCACCGCACTGGGGCGTCGCCAGTGGCGCCGGAGCAGGCGGAAAGGACGCTCGGAAGACCAAGCAACGACGACTCGCCGCCGAGGCAGGCGCGGCGCAACCGCAACCCACCCAGTGGAACGGCGAGTCCCTGGCACTGATCACCACCGGAGAACCCACAAGATGCAACGGATCGCCGACCGTCCGACGACGGCTCCCCACGTGCCTTCCGACCGCGGCGCAGCCGTGCCCGCCAGCACCGAACCGAACGCCAACGCGCCCGCGATCCGTTACGAGGACTACCGCGTCATTCGCCGCAATGGATCGGTCGTGGCCTTCGAGCCGGGCAAGATCTCGATCGCGATGACGAAGGCCTTCCTCGCGGTCAGCGGAGGGCAGGGCGCCGCGTCGGCGCGCATCCGCAACCTGGTCGAGGAGCTCACGGGCAACGTCGTCGCCGCGCTGGTGCGCGGCAAGCCCGGCGGCGCCACCTTCCACATCGAGGACATCCAGGACCATGTCGAGCTCGCCCTGATGCGTTCGGGCGAGCACGAGGTCGCCCGCGCCTACGTCCTCTACCGCGAGCGCCGCGCGCAGGAGCGCGCCGCCGCCCGCGAGAAGCAGGCCGCCGCCGGGGAGCCGACGTCACCGGTGCTGCGCGTGGTCGACAACGGCGTCGCCGCCCCGCTCGACGAGCGGACGCTCGCGCAGCTCATCGACGGCGCCTGCGAGGGCCTGGGCGACCATGTCGACGCCTCGGCGGTGCTGCGCGACACCCTGAAGAACCTGTACGACGGCGTTTCGCTCCAGGAGGTGCACCGCTCCGCGATCCTCGCGGCCCGCGCCCTGATCGAGAAGGACCCCGACTACAGCCTGGTCACCGCCCGCCTGCTGCTGCACACGATCCGCCGCGAAGTGCTCGGCGCGGAAGT
Organism: uncultured Burkholderiaceae bacterium; assembly: GCA_964509685.1. Classification (GTDB taxonomy): domain Bacteria; phylum Pseudomonadota; class Gammaproteobacteria; order Burkholderiales; family Burkholderiaceae_E; genus JAMLIN01. The sequence goes on along the minus strand of CAZDYQ010000085.1, from coordinate 4,149 downwards.
GTCGCAGGCCGAGATGGCCGAGCGCTACGCCGAGTACTTCCCCCGCTTCATCCGCCAGGGCGTCGAGGCCGGCCTGCTCGACCCGACCCTGCTGCAGTTCGACCTCGCCCGCATCGGCGCCGCGCTCGACGCCCAGCGTGACCTGCAGTTCTCCTACCTCGGGCTGCAGACGCTCTACGACCGCTACTTCCTGCACATCGACGAGCGCCGGATCGAGCTGCCCCAGGCCTTCTTCATGCGGGTGGCCATGGGCCTCGCCCTGAACGAGATCGACCGGGAGGCCCGGGCGATCGAGTTCTACGAGCTGCTGTCGAAGTTCGACTTCATGAGCTCGACCCCGACGCTGTTCAACTCGGGCACCCAGCGCTCGCAGCTGTCCTCCTGCTACCTGACCACGGTATCGGACGACCTCGAGGGCATCTACGAGGCGATCAAGGAGAACGCACTGCTGGCGAAGTACGCCGGCGGCCTGGGCAACGACTGGACCCCGGTCCGCGCCCTTGGCAGCCACATCCGGGGCACCAACGGCAAGAGCCAGGGCGTCGTGCCCTTCCTCAAGGTGGTGAACGACACGGCGGTCGCGGTCAACCAGGGCGGCAAGCGCAAGGGCGCCGTCTGCGCCTACCTCGAGACCTGGCACCTCGACATCGAGGAGTTCCTCGAGCTGCGCAAGAACACCGGCGACGACCGCCGGCGCACCCACGACATGAACACCGCCAACTGGATCCCGGACCTGTTCATGAAGCGGGTGGCCGAGAACGGCGACTGGACGCTGTTCTCGCCGGCCGACTGCCCCGATCTCCACGACAAGGTCGGCAAGGACTTCGAGGAGGCCTACGTCCGCTACGAGCAGAAGGCGGAGTCCGGCGAGCTTCGCCTGTTCAAGAAGGTGAAGGCGGTCGACCTGTGGCGGCGCATGCTCTCGATGCTGTTCGAGACCGGCCATCCCTGGCTGACCTTCAAGGATCCGTGCAACCTGCGTTCGCCCCAGCAGCACGTGGGGGTGGTGCACAGCTCCAACCTCTGCACCGAGATCACGCTCAATACCAGCGACACCGAGATCGCCGTGTGCAACCTCGGCTCGGTCAACCTGCTCGCCCACCTCAAGCCCTCCGATGGGCCGGACGCGATCAATGGCTGGGCGATCGACCACGAGAAGCTGCGCCGGACGATCCGCACGGCCATGCGGATGCTCGACAACGTGGTGGACATCAACTACTACGCGGTGGGCAAGGCCCGGAACTCGAACCTGCGCCACCGGCCGGTCGGCCTCGGCCTGATGGGCTTCCAGGATTGCCTGCACCAGATGCGGGTGCCCTACGCCAGCCAGACCGCGGTCGAGTTCGCCGACCGGTCGATGGAGGCGATCTGCTACTACGCCTACTGGGCCTCGACCGAGCTCGCCGAGGAGCGCGGCCGCTACTCCAGCTTCAAGGGCTCGCTCTGGGACCAGGGCATCATGCCCCGCGACTCCCTGCGGATCCTGGAGGCGCACCGCGGCGGCTACCTGGAAGTCGACCAGAGCGAGACGCTCGACTGGCAGGCCCTGCGCGAGCGCATCGCCGAGCACGGCATGCGCAACTCCAACTGCGTGGCGATCGCGCCGACGGCGACCATCTCCAACATCATCGGGGTGTCCGCCTGCATCGAGCCGACCTACCAGAACCTCTACGTGAAGTCGAACCTCTCGGGCGAGTTCACCGTGGTCAACCAGTTCCTGGTGCGAGACCTCAAGCGGCTCGGCCTCTGGGACGAGGTCATGGTGTCCGACCTCAAGTACTTCGACGGGTCGCTCGCGCGAATCGACCGCATCCCGCCGGAGCTGCGGGAGATCTATGCCACCGCCTTCGAGATCGACCCGACGTGGCTGGTGGAGGCGGCCTCGCGCCGGCAGAAGTGGATCGACCAGGCGCAGTCGCTCAACATCTACATCGCCGGCGCCTCCGGCAAGAAGCTGCACGAGACGTACATGCTGGCCTGGCGGCGCGGTCTGAAGACGACCTACTACCTGCGCACGCTCGGCGCTACCAGCGCCGAGAAATCGACGACCGACAAGATCGGCCAGCTGAACGCGGTGGCATCGGACGGCATCGCCGCCGCCGGATTCAACTACGCCGGTGGTGCGCGCTCGTACGCGACGGCCGACGAAGCCGCGCCGAAGTTCTGCGCGATCGACGATCCGGATTGCGAAGCCTGCCAGTAGCGACATGAACGGCGCCGGCAGCAATGCCGGCGCCGCGAATCGCGATGCGCATCGAGGTGCACTTGTGTTGCGCGAATGCCAATGCCGGCCGGAAAAAGTCAAGTCGATCGGCCAACTCGTTGCACCTCATACACAAGATCCGTAAGATTCCGCCTGTGCATAACAACGGAATCTCGCGGTTCTACAGATAGTTAACTGCAAGAATTAAAGCGAGATTTGAAATGCTGAGCTGGGACGAACCGACCGCTAGCCCGAACATGCCGAGCCCTGGTGCCGGCCCGATGGCGCGCCCCGAACCCCGGACCGCGATGCAGGAAGTCGCGGTTGCCCGCTCTTCCGTTGCCGCCGCGCCGCAACCCCGCATGACCGACGTCCCGCCCGCCGACAACGGCGAGCGCGTGCGCGTCGAGGACAAGCGCGTCATCAACGGCTCCTCGGACGTCAACCAGCTCGTGCCCTTCAAGTACAAGTGGGCATGGGAGAAGTACCTGGCGACCTGCGCGAACCACTGGATGCCGCAGGAAATCAACATGAGCCGCGACATCGAGATGTGGAAGTCGCCGAACGGGCTCACCGAGGACGAGCGCCGCATCGTCAAGCGCAACCTCGGCTTCTTCGTCACCGCGGACTCGCTTGCGGCGAACAACATCGTGCTCGGGACCTACCGCCACATCACGGCGCCCGAGTGCCGGCAGTTCCTCCTGCGCCAGGCGTTCGAGGAAGCGATCCATACCCACGCCTACCAGTACATCGTGGAGTCGCTCGGCCTGGACGAAGGCGAGATCTTCAATGCCTACCGGGAGATCCCGTCCATCCGTGACAAGGACGAGTTCCTGATCCCGTTCATCGAGACGCTGACCGATCCCAACTTCCGCACCGGCACCGTCGAATCCGACCAGGCGCTGCTCAAGTCGCTGATCGTGTTCGCCTGCCTCATGGAAGGCCTGTTCTTCTACGTCGGCTTCGTGCAGATCCTCGCGCTCGGCCGGCAGAACAAGATGACCGGCGCCGCCGAGCAGTACCAGTACATCCTGCGCGACGAGTCGATGCACTGCAATTTCGGGATCGACCTGATCAACACGATCAAGCTCGAGAACCCGCACCTGTGGACGCCGGCCTTCCGCGAGGAGGTGCGCGGGCTGTTCCAGCGAGCGGTCGAGCTCGAATACGCCTACGCGGAGGACACCATGCCGCGCGGCGTGCTGGGACTCAATGCACCGATGTTCAAGTCGTACCTGCGATTCATCGCGAACCGCAGGGCGCAGCAGATCGGACTCGATCCCCTGTTCCCGCAGGAAGAGAACCCCTTCCCGTGGATGAGCGAGATGATCGACCTGAAGAAGGAACGCAACTTCTTCGAAACGCGGGTCATCGAATACCAGACGGGCGGCGCCCTGAGCTGGGACTGACGACACCCGCAGACAGGACTCGAATTGAGGGCGAACCGGAAACCCGCAACCCGAATCGGAAAGACGAGCGTCCGCGCGCGATGCGCGGCGCTCTTCGGGATCGGCTCCCTCGCATCGCCCCCGAAGCCGTCCGGATGCCTGGCCGGATCCGCTTCGCGAACCGAATTCATTAGCGTTGGAAGGGTTCCACCCGGAACCGGACTTCTTGCGCCGATGAATGGCCCGATAACGCTGGTTGCGACCGGCGGATGCATCGGGTTTCCCGATCGTTTCCCATCATAAGGAGTCCTGTCCATGGCTACCGCCAAGAAAGCTGCCAAGAAGCCAGCTGCGAAGAAGCCAGCTGCCCGCAAGGCCGCCGCCAAGGCGACCAAGAAGCCGGCCGCCAAGAAGGTAGCGGCGAAGAAACCGGCGGCCAAGAAGTCCACGGCGCGCAAGCCCGCGGCGAAGAAGACCGCGGCCCGCAAGCCGGCGGCGAAGAAGACCGCGGCGAAGAAGACCACGGCCCGCAAGTCGGCGGCGAAGAAGACCGCGGCG
>CAZDYQ010000084.1:0-13282 GCA_964509685.1 uncultured Burkholderiaceae bacterium | reverse complement strand
GCTTCATGACGAACGAGGTGCTGGTCGCGGTGCCCCTGTTCATCTTCATGGGCACCGTGCTCGAGCGCTCGGGAATCGCCGAGGAGCTTCTCACGACCATGGGTCGCCTCTTTGGCCGTGTGCGCGGCGGCCTCGCGTTCTCGGTCGTCACGGTCGGCGCGCTGCTCGCCGCGTCCACCGGCGTGGTCGGCGCCACGGTGGTCACGATGGGGCTCATCAGCCTGCCGGCGATGCTGCGCGCGGGCTACGATCCCCGGCTCGCGAGCGGCGTGATCTGCGCCTCCGGCACGCTGGGGCAGATCATTCCGCCCTCGACCGTCCTCATCTTCATGGGTGACATGCTGGCCGGGATCAATGCCCAGGTGCAGATGTCGAAGGGCAACTTCGCGCCTTCGCCTGTCTCCGTCGGCGACCTGTTCGCCGGCGCGATGATTCCGGGCCTTCTGCTCGTGCTGCTCTACTTCTTCTTCACCGCCTGGAAGGCGATCTTCGACCCGAAGAGCTGCCCGGCGATGGAGGTCAGCGATGCGGAGCGGGCCCGGCTGGGTCGCGACATCGTGACGGCGCTGATACCGCCGCTGCTCCTCATCGTGGCGGTGCTCGGATCGATCCTCGCGGGCATTGCGACCCCGACGGAATCCGCATCGGTGGGCGCGATCGGCGCGCTCGCGCTCACCATGGCGAAGGGGCGCTTCAAGTGGGGCCTCCTGCGCGATGCCACCCTGGCCACGGCCACCGTGACGTCGATGGTGTTCGTCATCCTGCTGGGCGCCTCGGTCTTCTCGATCGTGTTCCGGATGATGGGGGGGGACAACCTCGTCCACGAACTCCTCACCGACCTGCCGGGGGGAGCGACCGGCGCTCTCGTCGTCGTGCTGGCGGTGATGTTCCTGCTCGGCTTCATCCTCGACACGTTCGAGATCATCTTCATCGTGATCCCCATCACCGCGCCGGTACTGCTCAACCTCGGCATCGATCCCGTGTTCCTCGGGGTCATCGTCGGCATCAACCTGCAGACGAGCTTCCTGACGCCACCCTTCGGGTTCTCGCTCTTCTATCTCCGGGGCGTGGCGCCATCCAGCGTTTCCACCGCCATGATCTACCGGGGCGCGGTGCCCTTCGTCGCGCTCCAGGTCGTGGCGATGGCGATCATCATCGCCTTCCCGGCGCTGGTGACCTGGTTGCCGAAGGTCATCTACCAGTAGCGGCCTGGAGCCGGCGCTGCGCGGCCTGCGCGGCGGCGCGCACCCGGGCCGGTGCCGTGCCGCCGATGTGGTCGCGCGCGGCGACCGACCCTTCCAGGGTCAGCGCCTCGAGCGCATCGTCGCCGATCGCCGGACTGAACTTGCGCAGCGTCTCGATGCCGAGGTCGGCGAGGTCCACGCCACGGTCGGCGGCCTCGCGCACGGCTCGCGCCACCGCCTCGTGCGCATCGCGGAAGGCGACACCGCGCTTGACGAGGTAGTCGGCGAGGTCGGTCGCCGTCGAGAAGCCCTCGGCCGCGGCCTGGCGCATGCGGTCGGCGCGCACGCGTATCCCGCCGACCATGTCGGCGAAGATCCTCAAGGTGTCGACCAGGGTGTCGGCGGCATCGAAGACCGGCTCCTTGTCCTCCTGGTTGTCCTTGTTGTAGGCGAGCGGCTGGCCCTTCATGAGGGTGAGCAGCGCCATCAGGTCGCCGTAGACGCGGCCGGTCTTGCCTCGCGCGAGCTCCGGCACGTCGGGATTCTTCTTCTGCGGCATGATCGACGACCCGGTGCAGAAGCGGTCGGCCAGGTCGATGAAACCGACGCGGGGCGACATCCAGATCACGATCTCCTCGGAAAGCCGCGAGATGTGCATCATCGCGATGCTGGCCGCCGCCGTGAACTCGATCGCAAAGTCCCGGTCGGAGACCGCATCGAGCGAGTTCTCGCAAAGCCCCTCGAAGCCGAGCTCGCGCGCGACATGCTCCCGGTCGATGGGGTAGGTCGTCCCCGCCAGGGCAGCGGCGCCGAGCGGCAGCCGGTTGACGCGGCGCCGCGCATCGACGAGCCGCTCCTCGTCGCGGGCGAACATCTCGACGTAGGCCATCAGGTGGTGCCCGAAGGTCACGGGCTGGGCCACCTGCAGGTGCGTGAAACCCGGCATCAGGGTGTCGGCCTCGCGCTCGGCCAGTCCGGCGAGCGCCAGTTGCAGGGCCCGCAGGCCGTCGAGCGCGCGGTCGATCGCCCCCCGCAGCCACAGGCGCAGGTCCGTGGCCACCTGGTCGTTGCGGGAGCGGCCCGTGTGCAGCCGCTTGCCGGCATCGCCCGCCAGCTCGGTCAAGCGACGCTCGATGTTGAGGTGGACATCCTCCAGGTCGACCGACCACGCGAACTCGCCACGCTCGATCTCCCCCCGGATCTGGCCCATTCCGGCCTCGATCGCGGCCAGGTCCTCGGCCGAAAGCACGCCCTGGCGAGCGAGCATCCGTGCATGGGCGATGGAGCCGTCGATGTCCTCCATGGCCAGCCGGCGGTCGAAATCCACCGACGCGGTGTAGCGTTTGACCAACTCGGATACCGGTTCGGAGAATCGGCCCGACCAGGCTTCGGATTTCTTTGCGAGTTGATCTGTCATAATCTCAGGCGCAGAGGGGAGTGAAAAACCAGCACGGTCGCCCGGTTCGCCGGTGCGCTTCGTCCGCAAGCCGGACGGAGGCTTCGCGCGGGCCTCGGGTCTCGATGCGATTAACTGGAAAAATGCACTTCTGGAGTGTCCGTCGGATTATATCGGCCGTGCGACGATGAATTTGGCGGGCGCCTGAAGGAAGAATGACGCCATCGCCAGCCGGAGTCGATACCGGGGAGCTCGAGCCGCGTCGTCGCCAGACGGATGGCGCCGACCTGCCCGTGCTGCCGGACACCTGCAACCTGGGCACCGTCCTGCGGGTCCTGGTCTGCATCAATGTCGGCGCCGTGCTTCTCGCGGCGGTCGTCGCCAATGGCACCCACGGGTTCTTCGACCGCATTCTCCACATCGCGGCGATCGTCGAGCCTGCCACCCTCGCTTCGCTCATCATCCTGTGTCCCCTGCGCCGCCAGGTCAACGGCAAGTCCCGCTGGATCCAGTACGGGGTCGGCATGGGCGTGCCTGCGGTGGCGAGCTTCCTCGTGAGCCTCGCGCTCGCCGGCCTCATCCAGCCCGACACGGGCGCAACGGGCCACCTGGGATGGGCCGCGGCGCGCGGGGCGTTGGCCGCCGGCGCGGCGCTGGGGCTGATCGAGTGGCTGCGGTTGCGCCAGCTGTCCATGCAGCCGTCCCAGGCCGAGGGCCGACTGCAGGCGCTCCAGGCGCGGATCCGGCCCCACTTCCTGTTCAACAGCCTCAACACGGTCCTCGGCCTGATGCGCAGCGATGCGCGCCAGGCCGAGCGCACCCTCGAGAACCTCGCGGACCTGTTCCGGGTGTTCATGCGGGACAGCCGGGAGCTGGTGCCGCTCGACGAAGAGGTGCTGCTGTGCAAGGAGTACCTCTCGATCGAGAAGCTGCGCCTTTCCGACCGCCTGCAGGTCGAATGGCAGATCGACGACATGCCCGGCGACGCGCTCCTGCCTTCGCTGCTGCTCCAGCCGCTCATCGAGAATGCGGTCCATCACGGCATCGAGCCGCGCAGTGAACCGGGGCGGATCACGATTAACATTGCCAAGACCGGCGAGCGGGTGCGTGTCGAGATCACCAATCCGCTGCCGGAGCGGCCGCCGGCCAGGCCGGGCAACCAGATGGCGCTGTCGAACGTGCGCGAACGCCTGGGGCTGACCTTCGATGTCGAGGGGCAGCTCGTGCTCACCACCGAGGAAGGCCTTTTCAGGGTCACCGTCCAGTTCCCCTACCGCAAAGAGAGAAGGCGCAGAGATGTCAGACGCAACTTCGATTTTGATCATTGACGACGAACCCGTCGCCCGGTCGCGCCTGCGCGAGCTGCTTGCCGACCTGGCGCCCGAGTTTCCGCACCGGATCGTCGGGGAAGCGGCGAATGCGCCGGAGGCGCTGTCCCAGATCGAGATGTCGCAGCCCCAGATCGTGCTGCTCGACATCCAGATGCCGGGCATGACCGGCATCGAGCTGGCGCGGCACGTGTCGGCCCGGGCGGCGTCGGGGGAGTCGTCCAAGCCGATGCCGCTGATCATCTTCGTCACCGCCTTCGACGAGTTCGCGGTCGAGGCCTTCGAGGTGCGGGCGGTCGACTACCTGCTCAAGCCGGTTCGCTCCCAGCGCCTGCTCGAAGCCCTGCGTCGCGCGCTGGCGCGCGTGCCGTCCGAGCACCAGGACGCGATCGACCAGCTCGCCCGGGCCACCAACACGCGTCGCCGCCATCTCTCGGTGCACGAGCGTGGCCGTGTGATCCTCGTCCCGCTCGAGCAGGTGATCTACCTCAAGGCCGAGCTGAAGTACATTACCGTGAGGACCGCCGAACGCGAGTACCTCATCGAGGAGTCCCTGACCTCGCTCGAGGAAGAGTTCGGCGACCGCTTCGTGCGGATCCATCGCAACGCGCTCGTGGCCAGGCCCTCGATCGCCGGCTTCGAGCGGGTCACCCCGGCGGGCGAGAACGAGGGTGGCGATCCCTACTGGCAGGTCGTGCTTCGCGACGTCGAGGAGCGCCTGCCGGTGAGCCGTCGCCAGTGGTCGAGCGTCAAGAACCTGGTCAGCTAGTCGTGCAGCATTCCATCGCGCCGGGCCCGCCCCGGCGCCTCGTCATCGCATCGCGGGAGAGCAGGCTCGCGATGTGGCAGGCCCAGCACGTGCGCGACCTCCTGCAGGCGCTTTATCCGGAGTGCGAGATCCGGATCCGCGGCATGACGACCGAAGGTGACCGGATCCAGGACAGGGCGCTCTACGAGATCGGCGGCAAGGCGCTCTTCATCAAGGAGCTCGAGCATGCGCTGCTCGAGGGTCGGGCAGACCTCGCGGTGCATTCGCTCAAGGACGTCCCCATGGTGCTGCCGGAGCCGTTCCGGCTGGCGGCGGTGCTCCCGCGCGAGGATCCGCGCGACGCCTTCGTCTCGAACCGCCACCCCGATCTCGAATCGCTTCCGGATGGTGCCATCGTGGGCACCTCGAGCCTGCGCCGCTCCGCCCAGCTCCGGGCGAGGCGACCGCGGCTGGAGGTGCGACCCCTGCGCGGCAACGTCAATACGCGGCTCGGCAAGCTCGACGCGGGCGAGTTCGACGCCATCCTGCTCGCCGCGGCGGGACTCAAGCGACTGGGCCTCGTCGAACGGATCCGGCAGGTCGTCCCGCCGACGGAATGCCTGCCGGCAGCGGGGCAGGGTGCCCTCGGCATCGAGATCCGGGCCGACCGGACCGACCTCGCCCAGTGGCTGGCCCCGCTGGCCGATGCGGCCAGCACGGCCCAGGTGACCGCGGAGCGCGCCGTGGCGCGCGATCTCGGCGGCAGCTGCCGCGTGCCGCTGGCGGCCTACTGCGAGCCCCTCGGTGGCGGTCTTTTCCTGCGGGGGCGGGTAGCTTCCGAGGATGGCCAGGTCCTCCTCGAGGCAAGCGCCTCGAGCGACGATTCCAGCATCGAGGCCGCCGAACGCATCGGTGCCGAAGTCGCGGCGGCATTGCGCGCGCAAGGCGCCGAGCAGTGGCTCGGATCGTCCTGACGCACGTCGAGCCGCGCGGGAGCCGGATCGAAGCCGGCCTGCGCGAAGCCGGCCATGAAGCCCTGCTCCTGTCGTTCTCGCGGCTCGTCGCCATTCGTTCGGCCGCCGAGGAGCTCGCCCGGCTCGACCTCTCGTCATTCCATCGCATCGTGGTCGCAAGTCCTTCCACGGCCCGGTTCGCGGCTCGCGCGCGGCCCGGCCCTTGGCCGGACGCGAGGCTGGCTGCGGTCGGTCCCGGCACCGGCGAGGCGCTCGTCGAGGCCGGGCTCGCTGCGAGACCCGAGGACGTGGAAACGCCCGCGGGCGATCGTCACGATGCGGACGCGCTCCTCGAACTGGCGTCGCTCGCCGAGGGCGAGGGGCGCCGGGTGCTGGTGCTGGCGGGGGATGCCGGCCGGCGCGACTGGGCCGCCACGCTCGCGCGAAGAGGCTTCGATGTCGTGCGCCTCGAACTGTACCGGCGCGAGTCGATCGAGCCGGGGGAGGATGCCTGGGAGGCACTTGCGCAGTGGTCGCGACAAGGGCCGGGGCCGGTGTTCGTGGTCACCACCGTCGATGCCGCCGAAAGGCTGCTCGCGGGGCTCGCGGCTCGCGGGCTCGACGACTGGGGGCGTGCACGGGTGGCCGTCTGTCCGCACGAGCGCATCGCTGCGCAGCTCGCGGCGGCGGGCTGGCGCGATGCGCGGGCCCCGGGCGCCGGGCGGCGCCTGCTCGATGCCGCGATAGAATCGGGCCTTGCTGCCCCGGGGGACCGGGAACCATGAACGAACCGACGCGAATCGCGAATGAGTGAAGCCACGCAGCCACCGGGGACGGGCGGCGCGCCCGAGGGAGCACCGAAGGTGGGGCCGACGGCCGCGCCGAAGGCGGATCCCAAGGCAGGGCCGAAGGCCGAACCCCGGGCCGCCGCGAAGGCGGAGGGCAGGGCGGGGCCGAAAAACGAGGCGAGTTCGCCACCCTCGCCCGGCGAGCGCGCCATCGATCCGAAGCCCGCCGCCAAGCCGGGCGCGAAGCCCCGGACGGAGGATTCGCCCGGTGCGCGCCCCGCCACCGGCGCGCCGACCCCGCCGCAGTCGCCCTCGGTCCCGGCACGGGCGTCATCCGCACCCAGGCCGTCCCGCGCCGCGCTCTGGCTGGCACTGCTGGCGCTCGTGGTGGCGATCGCCGCGCCTGCATGGGTCTGGCAATGGAGCCAGAAGAACTTCCAGGAGCTTGCGCGCCGGGTGCAGGACTCCGATGCGCGGTCGTCGGGCGCGGCGCAACAGGCCAGCCAGGCGATCGACCAGGTGCGCGAGCTGCGCAGCCGCACCGAAGTCGCCGAGGCGAAGCTCGCCGAGGCGGCCGGGCAGCAGGCCCAGCTCGAGAAGCTGTATCGCTCGGTCGCGCTCGACAGCGCCGATGCCATGCTCGCCGAGCTCGAGAGCGCGCTGTCGCTGGCGGCCCAGCAGCTCGCTTCGGGCGGCGGTGCCGAAAGCGCGCTGCTCGCGCTGCAGTCCGCCGACGGCAGGCTGGCGCGCCTCGACGACCCCGCACTGGTGGGCGTGCGCCGCGCGATCGCCCGTGACATCGAACGCCTGCGCAGCGCGACGAGCGGCGACATCGGGGTGCTCGCGGCGCGGCTCGACAACCTCGCCCGCGGCGTGGACGACTGGCCGCTGAAGGCCGATGCCTTCCCGCGGCCCGACGCCGCCGCCGGACCGGCGGCGGGCCCTGCCCCGGCGGAGCCGCAGGCCGAACAGCCCGCCGCGACCGAGGGGCCGGACGCAAGCACCGGAAGCGGGGAATCCCCGCAGTCCGGCGGTCCGGCCGGCGACGCCGGCGAGGCGGAGGAGGTCCCCGCGGAGCCGGGATCCTTCCTCGACCGCTTGCGCGCGATGGTGAAGGTCGATCGCATGCTGGAGGAGGTCGCGAGCCTCTTCCGTGTCCGGCGAGTCGATGCGCCCGATGCCGCGCTGATCGCTCCGGACCAGGCGTATTTCCTGCGCGAGAACCTGCGGCTGCGGCTGCTCAATGCGCGTCTCGCGCTGCTCTCGCGCAACGATCCGCTGTTTCGCAGCGACATCGCGCAGGCGGTGACCTGGATCGAACGCTATTTCGATCGCAAGGCCCCCGCCGTCGAACGCGCGCTGGTGCAGCTCGAGCAGCTCTCGCGCGCGCGAACGGCGGCCGAGGCGCCCTCCGTGAGCGACAGCCTCGGGGCGGTGCGTGCCGCGCGGGCGGCCCGGGAATCTCGCCAATGAGACGGATCATCGGCCTCGTTTTCGTGATCTCGGCGGCGGTCGGGCTCGCCCTGCTGCTGCGGTTCAACAGCGGCAACGTCGCGATCCTCTGGCCGCCGTACCGGATCGACGTGTCTCTCAACCTTGCGATCGCCGTGCTGCTGGTGGCGTTCGTCCTGCTGTACTTCCTGGTGCGCGCGGTGAGCCAGGCGTATGGGCTGCCGGCCCGGGTCCGGCGCTACCGGGAGGCGCGACGGCGCGAACGCGCCGCGCGCGCATTGCGCGACAGTCTCGTCGCCTACTTCGAAGGCCGGTTCGGCCGCGCCGAGCGACTGGCGGAGAGCGCCCGCGAGGAGCCGGAGTTCGCCGGGCCCGCCGCCTTGCTGGCGGCGAGGGCGGCCCAGGCCGCCAACCAGCCCGAGCGCCGCGACCGCTGGCTCGAGGCCGCTGCCGAGGGCGGCACCATGACCGCCACGCGTGTGCTGGCGGCCGAGGTCGCGCTGGAGGATGGCCGGCCCGGCGATGCGCTGGTCGCCGTCGAGGAGCTGGGACGCATGCGCCCCGGGCGGCTGCACGCCCTGACCCTGCGGCTGCGCGTGCACGAGCAACAGAAGGACTGGGAGCGCGTGCTCGAGGTAGTGAAGGAGCTCGACAAGCACGATGCGATTCCCGCGTCGCGTCGCCGCGCCCTGCGCGTGCGCGCCTATCGCGCGCTCTTCAGGACGCGCAGCGGCGATCTCGCCGCGGTGCGCGAGTTCTGGAAGAGCGTCGGCGCCGACGAGCGCGAGATCGACGGCGTCGTGGAGGCCGCGGCGATGGCCTTCGCCGACAGCGGGGACCAGGCACAGGCCGCCCGGCTCGCGGAGGGCGTGCTCGAGAAGCGGCTGGCGCCGGGCCTGCTCGCCCTGTATGGACGCCTGGATGCCGTGCCCGCCCAGCAGCGCCTGCGCACCGCCGAGCGCTGGCTCGATCGGCACGGTGAGGATCCCGAGCTGCTCACGCTGCTCGGGCGGCTCTGCTCGGAGCAGGAGATCTGGGGCAAGGCCGAGGAGTTCCTGCGGCGGGCCGAGGCCAAGGGCGGCTCGCGCCAGGCGCGTCTCGCCCTGGCCGAACTCTACGAGAAGCTCGAGCGCCCGGACGACGCTGCGGCGGTCCACCGGCGAATCGCGATCGAGACGCCCCTGCTGGCGGGGCCCCGCACCGCCTGATCCCTCGTCGATCGGGCGGGGCCCGTCAGACGCAACGGCCGCCGTCGACCTCGAGGCAGATGCCCGTGATGAATTCCGCCTCGTCCGAGGCGAGGTAGAGCGCCGCATTGGCCACGTCGCGCGGCGTCGACAGGCGCCCCAGCGGAATCGACGCGACGAATCGTTCCCGGTTCTCCGGCGTGTCCGAGCCCATGAAGGTGCCGAGCAGCGGCGTCTCCCCGGCGACCGGGTTGATGCAGTTGACCCGGATGCGGTCCGGGGCCAGCTCCACGGCCATGGTCTTCGACGCCGTGATCACGGCGCCCTTGGTGGCGTTGTACCAGGTGAGCCCGGGGCGCGGCCGCACCCCGGCGGTCGAGGCGATGTTGATGAACGCGCCGCCGCCCTGGCGCCGAAAGCAGGGCACGACGTGGCGGGCCGACCAGAAGATGCTTTTCACGTTGGTTGCGAAGACGCGGTCGAAGTCGGCCTCGTCGATTTCGAGCAGCGGCTTGTTCCGGTGCGAGACGCCCGCGTTGTTCACCATGACGTCGAGCCGGCCATGGCGCTCGAGCGTCGCGGCGAGAAGCCGTTCCATGTCCTCGCCGCGACCCACGTCCCCCCGCACGAAACTCGCATCGCCGCCACCCTGGCGGATCGCATCGACGACGCGCTCGCCGTTGGCCTCGTCGATGTCGTTGACGATCACGCGCGCGCCCTCGGCGGCGAATCGCGTGGCGATGCCCTCGCCGAATCCCGATCCGCCCCCGGTGACGATGGCGACCTTGTCCCGCAACCTCATTGCCTCTCCTCCATTCGACTGCGGGACTTCCTCCCGCGGTGATCGCGGCGACCCGCCGCCTACTCGTGGCGCAGGGCCACCGTCTTGAGCGTCGTGAAGCCGTAGAGCGCCTCGAACCCCTTCTCCCGGCCGTAGCCGCTGCGCTTGACACCCCCGAAGGGGAGCTCGACCCCGCCACCGGCGCCGTAGTCGTTGACGAAGACCTGGCCGGCGCGCAGCCGGTGCGCAAGGCGAAGCTGGCGGGCGCCATCGCGCGTCCACACTCCCGCCACGAGGCCGTAGGGGGTGCCGTTCGCGAGCCTGACCGCATCGACCTCGGAATCGAAGGCCGTCACCGCGAGCACCGGCCCGAAGATCTCCTCCTGCTCGATCGGGTGGCCCGCCGGCACGTCGGCCAGCAGGACGGGCGCCTGGTAGAAGCCGCCCGCCGGCGCATCCTCCACCACCTGGCCCTGTGCGACGAAGCGGATTCCCGCGGACTGGGCCTCGGACAACGCGTCCCACACGCGTTCCTGCTGGCGCCTGGACACCATCGGCCCGAGGTCCAGGTCGCGCGATGCCGGGCCGGCCCGCAGGCCGGCGAACGCCTCGGCAAGCCGCTCGAGGAGCGCATCGTGGACGGATCGCTCCACGAGGACGCGGCTGCCGGCCGAGCAGGTCTGGCCGGCGTTCTGGATGATCGCGCCCACGAGTGATGGCAGCGCCGACTCGAGCTCGGCATCGGCGAACACCAGTTGCGGCGACTTGCCGCCGAGCTCCAGCGTGACCGGGCAATGATGCGCGGCGGCGACCTGGGCGACCCGCGTCCCGGTGGTCGGCGAGCCGGTGAAGGAGAGGTGGTCGATGCCGGGATGGGCTGCAAGCGCTTCGCCGGCCTCCGGACCCAGCCCGGTAACCACGTTCAGGGCGCCCGGCGGCAGCCCGCAGTCGGCGGCCATCTCGGCGACCCGCAGCACGCTCAGGCAGGCGTCCTCCGCCGGCTTGACCACGCAGGCGTTGCCGGCCGCGAGCGAGGCGCCCACCGAGCGCCCGAGGATCTGCATCGGGTAGTTCCAGGGCACGATGTGGCCCGTCACCCCGTGCGGCTCGCGCAGGGTCAGCACAGTGTAGCCCTGGCGGTACGGCACCGTCTGGCCATGGAGCTTGTCCGCCGCGCCGGCGTAGAACTCGAAGTAGCGGGCAAGCGCCATCGCGTCGGTCCGCGCCTGGCGAAGCGGCTTGCCGGTGTCGCGCGATTCCAGCGCGGCCAGTTCCTCGACGGCTTCCTCCACCGCGCGCGCGAGGCGCGCGAGGATGCGCCCCCGCTCCGAGGGCGGGGTGCGGCCCCAGCGGCCGTCCGCCGTCCCGTTGCCGTCGAAGGCGCGGCGCGCGCTCGCCACCGCGATCCCGACGTCCGCCGCCCGGCCGCGCGCGATCGAGCCGAAGACGGAGCCGTCCGACGGATCGACGACATCGATCCGGTCGCCGTCGAGCGCCGGCCTCCAGTCGTTGTCGATGAAGAGGCCGCGCTCGATGAATCCGGAATCGGGGGCTGTCATGGGTTCGATGGGGCGTTATCGTCGTGTTGTGCGATTTTGCGGTTGGTGCAATGCACCATGCGCGTTATCATCCGTCACCCGCGTACCCGCGTCGGCCGATCGGCCGTGCACCAGGACCCAAGGCAAGGACTGCAATGAATCTCGACCGTGTCGGCCCCGGATCGCAGATACCGGACGAGTTCAACGTCATCGTCGAGATCCCGATGGCGTCGGACCCGATCAAGTACGAAGTGGACAAGGAGACCGGGGCGCTGTTCGTCGACCGCTTCATGATCACGTCGATGCAGTATCCCTGCAACTACGGTTATATCCCCCATACCATCGCCGAGGACGGCGATCCCGTGGACGTGCTCGTGATCACCCCGTTCCCGGTGGCGGTGGGGGCCGTGGTTCCGTGCCGCGCGCTCGGGATGCTCAAGATGGAGGACGAGGCGGGGGGAGATGCGAAGCTGCTCGCCGTGCCCATCGACCGGATCCTGCCCATCTACAAGCACTGGCGGAAGGCCTCCGACCTCGCGCCCGAGCGACTGCTGACGATCCAGCACTTCTTCGAGCATTACAAGGACCTCGAGCCCGGCAAGTGGGTCAAGGTCAGCGGCTGGGGCGGGCCGGAGGAAGCGGCGGCGGAAGTCACGGCCGGCATCGCGCGCTACCAGGCCGCCAAGGTCAAGCCCGCCTTCTGAGCTTGCCGGCGGGATCCCCACCGGCGCGGAAGGGTGCGCGTTCGTGGAGCTCGGAGAGGTAGCCATCGATCATGGCGTCCTCGCGCCGCAGGAAGGCATCGACCGCATCGGCGAACGCCGGCTCCGCGATCCAGTGGCAGGAGCTCGTGCGGATCGCCTCGAATCCGCGGGCGAGCTTGTGCTCGCCCTGCGCGCCGCCTTCCACATGCGCAAGCCCGAGCTCGATCGCGGTCGCGATGCTCTGGTAGTAGGCGAGCTCGAAATGCAGGCAATCGACCCGCTCGAGCGCGCCCCAGTAACGCCCGTAGAGGCGATCCTCGTCGCGCACCAGCAGGCTCGTTGCGATCGGGCGGCCGCCGCGCGAAGCGATGTTGAGCACGCAGGCCTCGGGCATCTCGCGGCCGATGCGCTCGAAGAAGTCCAGGTTGAGGTAGGGCGAGGAACCGTGCTCCAGGTAGGTCCGCCGGTAGCAGGCTTCGAACAGACGCCAGTGGGCCGGCGTGATTGCCGTGCCGACCCGCCTTTCGGTCGTGACGCCGGCCTGGGCGACCCGACGCCGCTCGGCCCGGACCTTCTTGCGCTTGGGCTGTGTCAGGCTGGCGAGGAAGTCGTCGAACGTCGCATAGCCGCGATTGCTCCAGCGGAACTGCACCCCGTGGCGCTGCATGAGGCCGCAGCGCTCGAGCAGCGCCGCCTCCCGGGGCGGCGGGAAGAGCACATGGAGCGAGGACAGCCCGCTCGCATTGGCCTCGGCGACGAGGGCGGAGGCCAGCGCCTCGCGAGCGGCGGCATCGCGCGCGAGCAACCGCGGGCCCTCGACCGGCGTGAACGGCACCGCCACCAGCCATTTCGGATAGTAGGCGAGGCCGTGCCGCTCGTACGCATCGGCCCAGGCCCAGTCGAAGACATACTCGCCGAAGCTGTGGAACTTCCGGTAGCGCGGAGCGGCGGCGACCAGTCGTCCTTCACCGGAGCGAAGCAGCAGGTGCGCCGGCATCCAGCCCGTGCCGCGCCCGACGCAGCCGCTCGCCTCGAGGGCGGCGAGCCAGGCGTGGCGCACGAAGACGGCCCCGGGCTCGCCTCGGTCCACGAGGGCATCCCATTCGGCCGGGTCCACGTCCGCGAGGCTCCGGCAGGTCTGCGTGCGATAATCTCCGGCGCTCATTCAGGCTTCCGTTCGTGGCGCTTCGCACGGTATCAGCGTGGCTCGGGCGGTCAGGCTC
>CAZDYQ010000083.1:0-13429 GCA_964509685.1 uncultured Burkholderiaceae bacterium | reverse complement strand
AGACGCCCGTATGCGTGATCTTCACCAGGACCTCGCCCTTGCGGGGCGGCTCGACATCGATCTCGACGATCTCCAGCGGCTTTCCTGCCTCGAACGCAACGGCGGCGCGTGACTTCATGGCTTGCTCCTCGATGAAGGCCGGCGGATCGGCCGGCGACGGACCCCTGCGGCCGACCATACGCCAGTCGGGAATCCCGGGCGACGCGCAGGGATGCCCGGATACTATAGGGGAGTATTCTACATGCGCGGCCGCGCGCCCGCGATCCGGCGTGCGCCGGATGCCTGACCAGGATCAATGCGGGCGAGGCGCCCAGCCCCTACACTGGGCCCGTGCATCCGCTCCCTCGTCCATCATGGCCATGCCCCGCAAGAACATCGTGATCGCCGTCCTCGTCGCCGTCGGCCTGGCATTCGTCGGCTGGCGGGCGTGGCAGCAGCAGGCCGGCGCGCAGGACGACGGGGCATTCCTTGCCAGCAACGGCCGCATCGAGGCCACCGAGATCGACATCGCCACGAAGCTGGCCGGCAGGGTGGCCGAGATCCTCGTGCACGAGGGCGATTTCGTCCGCGCGGGCGACCTGCTCGCGCGGATGCAGGTGGACACACTGCAGGCGCAGCTGCGGGAGGCGCACGCCCAGCGGCAGCAGGCGATCAACGCGGTGGCGAGCGCCCGGGCGCAGGCGGCCATGCGCGAGAGCGACAAGGCCGCGATGCAGGCGCAGGTCAGACGGGCCGAGGCGGAACTCGATGCCGCCAGGCGCCGGCAGGCGCGTTCGGAGACGCTGGCACGGGAAGGGGCGACCTCGGCCCAGGTGCTGGACGACGACCGGGCGCGCAGCCGCAGCGCCGAGGCGGCGCTGGCCGCGGCGAGGGCGCAGGTGGCCTCCGCGGATGCGGCGATCGCGGCGGCGCAGGCGCAGGTGGTGAGCGCGCAATCGCAGGTCGAGGCGATCGATGCGACGATCCAGCGCATCGAGGCCGAGATCGAGGATGCCCAGCTGCGGGCGCCCCGGGACGGCCGGGTGCAGTTTCGCGTCGCCCAGCCCGGCGAGGTGCTCGGGGCGGGCGGCCGGGTGCTGAACCTGATCGATCTTTCGGACGTCTATATGACGTTCTTCCTGCCGACCGAGGCGGCAGGTCGGCTCGCGCTCGGATCGGAGGCGCGGCTCGTGCTGGACGCCGCGCCGCAGTACGTGATCCCCGCGCGCATCTCGTTCATCGCGAGCAGCGCGCAGTTCACGCCCAGGACGGTCGAAACCGCGAGTGAGCGCGAGAAGCTCATGTTCCGGGTGCGCGCCCAGATCGACCGCGAACTCCTGATGGAGCATCTCGAGCAGGTGAAGACCGGCTTGCCCGGGGTGGCCTGGGTACGGCTCGACCCCTCGCGCGAATGGCCGCCCCACCTCGCCGTGAAGGTCCCGTGACGGGCGTGTCCCGCTCGCTGCCGGATCCCGTCCGGCTCGAGGGCGTCGGCCTGCGCTACGGAAAGGTCCGGGCGCTCGCCGGGATCACGCTGGCCATTCCCGCCGGTCGGCTGGTGGGGCTGATCGGCCCGGATGGCGTGGGGAAGTCCAGCCTGCTCTCGCTCGTGGCGGGCGCGCGCGCGGTCCAGGAAGGGCGGATCGAGGTCCTGGGCGGCGACATGGCGAGCCGCCGCCACCGGCGCCGGGTCTGTCCGCGCATCGCCTACATGCCACAGGGGCTGGGAAGCAACCTTTACCCGACGCTTTCGGTGGAAGAGAACCTGCAGTTCTTCGCACGGCTCTTCGGCCACGACTCGGCGGAGCGACGCCGGCGGATCGACGAGCTCACGGGGGCCACCGGCCTGCGGGAGTTCCTCGCGCGCCCGGCCGGCAAGCTTTCCGGCGGCATGAAGCAGAAGCTCGGCCTGTGCTGCGCACTCATCCATGATCCCGACCTGCTGATCCTCGACGAGCCCACCACGGGCGTCGATCCCCTGGCGCGGGCCCAGTTCTGGGAGCTCATCGAGCGGATCCGCGGCGAACGCCCCGGCATGAGCATCATCGTCGCCACCGCCTACATGGACGAGGCGGCGCGATTCGACTGGCTCGTGGCCATGGACGCGGGCGGGATCCTCGCCACGGGCACGCCGGCCGAGCTGCTCGCGCGCACCGGCCGCCCCACGCTCGAGGCGGCATTCATCGCGTTGCTGCCCGAGGAGAAGCGACGCGGGCACGCGGCCGTCGAGATACCGCCACTGGACGCCGCCGATGGCGACATCGCGATCGAGGCGCAGGACCTGACGATGCGCTTCGGCGACTTCGTGGCGGTGGACCATGTGAGCTTCCGGATCCGTCGCGGCGAGATCTTCGGCTTCCTGGGCTCCAATGGCTGCGGCAAGACCACCACCATGAAGATGCTGACCGGCCTGCTGCCGGCCACCGAGGGCCGGGCGTGGCTGTTCGGCCAGGAGGTTGACCCGCGCGACATGGCGACGCGCCGCCGCGTGGGCTACATGTCGCAGTCGTTCTCGCTCTATCGCGAGCTCACCGTGCGCCAGAACCTGGAACTGCACGCCCGTCTGTTCCAGGTGCCCGCGGCCGACATCCCGGCGCGCGTCGAGGCGATGCAGGAGCGCTTCGGCCTGGAGGAGGTGGCGGACGCGCTGCCCGACAGCCTGCCGCTCGGCATGCGCCAGCGCCTGTCGCTCGCGGTGGCCATGGTGCATCGCCCCGAGCTCCTGATCCTCGACGAGCCGACCTCGGGCGTGGATCCCGTCGCGCGCGACGCCTTCTGGCGGCTGCTCGTCGAGCTCTCGCGTCGCGACCGGGTCACGATCTTCATCTCGACCCATTTCATGAACGAGGCCGAGCGCTGCGACCGCATGTCGATGATGCACGCGGGCAGGGTGCTCGACAGCGACACCCCGGCGCGGCTCGTCGGGAAGCGCGGGGCCGCATCGCTCGAGGAGGCCTTCATCGGCTACCTGCTCGAGGCGGACGGAGGTCCGCCGCGGACCCCCGCGACGCCCGCCGCGTCGGGGCCGGCCGCGGGCGCCGCGATCGGCGCACCGTCCGGGGCCCCGCGACGGAGCCATCGCGCCTTCAGCATGCGGCGGCTGCTGAGCTACCTCTGGCGCGAGTCCCTGGAGCTTGTCCGCGATCCGGTGCGGGCGACGCTGGCGCTCGCCGGCTCGGCGATCCTCATGTTCGTGATGGGATTCGGCATCAGCATGGATGTCGAGGACCTGCGCTATGCCGTGCTCGACCACGACCAGTCCTCGCTGAGCCGGGGCTACGTGCTGAGCCTGTCGGGCTCCCGCTACTTCGTGGAGCGGCCGCCGATACGGGACCATGCCGACATGGACCGACGCATGCGAAGCGGCGAGCTCAGCCTCGCGCTGGAGATCCCGCCGGGATTCGGCCGTGACGTCCTGCGCGGCCGTGGCGCCGAGATCGGCGCATGGATCGACGGCGCCATGCCCCAGCGCGCGGAGACCGTGAGGGGTTTCGTCCAGGGCATGCACCAGCACTGGCTGGCCGAGCAGGCCGCCTCGCGGGGCGGCGGCATCGTGGGCGGACTCGCCGACATCGTGACCCGGTTTCGCTACAACCAGGACGTCCGGAGCCTCCCGGCGATGGTGCCGGCGGTGATGCCCTTGCTGCTCCTCATGCTGCCCGCGATGCTCGCCGCGCTCGCGGTCGTGCGCGAGAAGGAGACGGGATCGATCGTCAACCTCTACGTCACCCCGGCGACGCGGACCGAGTTCATGCTCGGCAAGCAGCTGCCCTACGTGGCGCTGGCGATGCTGAACTTCGCCCTCATGACACTGATGGCGGTCGGCGTGTTCGAGGTGCCCGTCAAGGGAAGCTTCGCGGCACTGGCGCTGGCCGCGCTCGCCTACAGCTTCTGCGCCACCGGCATGGGCCTGCTGGCGTCGAGCGCCACCCGCAGCCAGATCGCGGCGATGTTCTTCGCGATGCTGGTGACCATGATTCCCGCCGCGCAGTTTTCCGGCCTGATCGATCCGGTCTCTTCCCTGCAGGGCCCGGCGCGGTGGTTCGGCGAGGTCTATCCGGCCACGCACATGATCGATGTCAGCCGGGGCGTCTTCAACAAGGCGCTGGGCTTCGAGGACCTGCGCGGATCGATCGTCGCCATGGTGGCGGCCGTCCCGCTCATCGTGGGCGTCGCGATCCTGCTGCTGCGCAAGCAGGAGCGCTAGGCCATGCGCACGTTCCTTGCCAACACGTGGCGGCTCGGCATCAAGGAGCTCTGGAGCCTCTGGCGCGACCCGGCGATGCTGGTGCTCATCGTCTATGCATTCACGGTCGGCGTCTATACCGCCGCGCGGGCGATGCCCGACACCCTGAACAACGCGCCCGTCGCCATCGTGGACGAGGACCGCTCGCCCCTGTCACAGCGCATCGCCTCGGCCCTCTATCCGCCGCAGTTCCTGCCGCCGGTCATGACCGAGTGGCCCGAGATGGACCCGGGCCTCGACCAGGGGCGCTACACCTTCGTGATGGTCATCCCGCGCAACTTCCAGCGCGACACCCTGGCGGGGCGGTCGCCCGGCATCCAGCTCAATGTCGATGCCACGCGAATGAACCAGGCGTTCGTGGGCACCGGCTACCTGCAGAGCATCGTCATGGGCGAGATCGCCGAGTTCGTGCAGCGTCATCGGGCCGAGGCCGTCCAGCCGGTCGAACTGGTGCTGCGCGCCCGGTTCAATCCGGCGCTCGACCCCTCATGGTTCGGCAGCATCGTGCAGGTGATCAACTACATCGCCATGCTGTCGATCATCCTGACCGGGGCGGCACTGATCCGGGAACGCGAGCGCGGCACGATCGAGCACCTGCTCGTCATGCCCGTGACGCCCGCCGAGATCATGCTCGCCAAGACCTGGTCGATGGGTCTGGTGGTGCTGCTGGCGGCCTGGGCGTCGATCGGCCTCGTCGTGCGGGGCCTGCTCGGCGTGCCGGTGGCGGGCTCGCTGGCCCTCTTCCTCGGGGGCGCGGCGATGTGCCTGTTCGCGACCGCGGCCATGGGCATCTTCCTCGCCACCCTGGCGCGCAACATGCCGCAGTTCGGCATGCTGATGATGCTCACCATCATGCCGCTGCAGATGCTGTCGGGCGGCAGTACCCCGCGCGAGAGCATGCCGGAGATGGTGCAGCAGGTCATGCTGCTGGCGCCCACCACGCATTTCGTGCAACTTGGCCAGGCGATCCTGTTCCGTGGCGCCGGCCTCGACGTCGTCTGGCCGCAGTTCCTGGCGCTGGGCCTGATCGGGGGCGTGCTGTTCGCGCTCTCGCTCGGGCGCTTCCGCAGGACGATCGCCCGGATGGCCTGAGCGACCGCAACCTCCCGGCGGGGCGGCAGCCCGCCGGAACCGAATCGGAGGCAGCAGATGAGCGACACATCGAACTTCTCGCAGGACTGGCGTCGCGGCTACGGCCCGATCGCCCATCGCGCCGACACGGTGGAGCGCATGGATGCGCTCCTGGCGAAGCTGGTGGCCGATGGCCGCCTCGCCGACGCCGGGCAAGGCGAGGCGATGCTGGCCGCGGCCGACCGGCTCGCCTGCGCCGGGCTGAACGTCGTGGCGCACATGACGTACGCGCTGCGACTCGACCCCGCCGGCGCGCCGCTCGGCCCGGAGGACTTCAAGCCGGCGCCGGAGGGACACACCGGCGGCTCGCTCAACATGGTGATGGCCTTCGTCGGCTATCTCCTCGCCAATGCGCTGACGGGCACCACGCGCGGATGGCTGATGGGCCAGGGCCACTGCGTGGCCGCGATCGAGGCGGTCAACGCCCTGACCGGCGACGTTTCCGAGGGCCAGCGCGGACGCTACGACCGCAGCGAGGCGGGGCTCGCGCGGCTGCTGCGCGACTTCTACTCGTATGCCATCGATGCCCAGGGCCGGCCGGCCGTACCGCTCGGCAGCCATGCGGGTCCGCACACGGCGGGCGCCGTGTCCGAGGGCGGCTACCTGGGCTTCGCCGAGCTGCAGTACGTGCACATGCCGTTGCCCGGCGAGAGCCTCGTGGCCTTCCTGAGCGACGGCGCGTTCGAGGAGCAGCGCGGCAGCGACTGGGCGCCGCGCTGGTGGCGCGCGGAGGATTGCGGCTTCGCCATCCCGGTCATGATCCTCAACGGCCGCCGCATCGAGCAGCGGACCCAGATCGTGCAGGAGGGCGGCGCCGCCTGGCTCGCCGAGGACCTTCGCCACAACGGCTTCGCGCCCGTCATCGTGGACGGCCGGGATCCCGTGGCGATCGCATGCGCCATCGTCGAGGCCGAGGATGCCTTGCGTGCCTTCGCCGCCGACCCCGGGCGCCGCTATCCGGCGAGCCTGCCGTATGTCATTGCCGAGACGGAAAAGGGCTTCGGGTTCCCGGGCGCCGGGACCAATGCGGCGCACAACCTGCCCCTGGGCGGCAACCCGCACACCGACGCGCGGGCGCGCGACCTCTTCAACGCGGGCGCCCGGGCGCTTCACGTGCCCGCCGACGAGCTGGACCGGGCCATCGCGGCTCTCGCGGTGCACGAGCGCCAGGGGCGACCGCTGGAGAGCCGGCATCCCATCGCCTGGCGGCATCCGCAGGCGCTGCGCCTGCCGGCGCCCCGATGGGAGGCGCCGGGCGTCGTGGGCAGTGCCATGGTGGCGCTGGATCGCTGGTTCGTCGAACTGGTGGATGCCAATCCCGACCTTCGGGTGCGCATCGGCAACCCGGACGAGCTCGCGAGCAACAAGATGGGCGGCACGCTCGAGCGGCTGCGCCACAGGGTGAATGCGCCCGAGCCGGGCGTGCCCGAGTCGCTGCACGGCGCGGTCGTCACGGCGCTCAACGAGGAGGCCGTCGCCGCCGCCGCGCTCGGCAACACCGGCGGCCTCAACCTGATCGTCAGCTACGAGGCCTTCGCGATGAAGATGCTCGGCCTGCTGCGCCAGGAGATCATCTTCGCGCGTCGCCAGAAGGATATCGGCCGCGCGCCGGGCTGGCACGCGGTGCCGCTCGTCGTGACCTCGCATACCTGGGAGAACGCGAAGAACGAGCAGTCCCACCAGGATCCCACGATCGGCGAGGCGCTGCTCGGGGAGATGTCCGACACTTCCCGCGTCCTGTTCCCGGTCGACGGCAACACCGCGGTGGCCGCGCTGCGAGAGGTGTATTCGGCGCGGGGCCAGGTCGCCTGCCTCGTCGTTTCCAAGCGAGACGTCGCCACGGAACTCGACGGCGATCGCGCGCAGGCCCTGGCGCGGTCGGGGGCCGCCGTGATCGATGGCGATGTGGCCAACGCCGAGGTGCAATTCGTCGCGATCGGCGCCTACCAGCTCGAGGAGGCACTGAAGGCCCACCGGCGCCTGCTCGCGCTGGGTCGCCGCTCCTGCGTGGCGGTGATCCTCGAACCGGGCCGCCTGCGCGTCCCGCGCGACGAGTTCGAGGCGGCCTTCGTCCTGGACGATGCCGCCTTGCGCGGGCTTTTCCCGGCCGGTCTTCCGCGGGTGCTGCTGTGCCACACGCGCCCGGAGCCGATGCTCGGCGTGCTTCGGCGACTCGACGACGGGCCGTCGAGAACCCGCGCCCTGGGCTATATCAGTCGCGGCGGCACGCTCGACGTGCCGGGCATGCTGTTCGCGAATCGTTGCACCTGGGCCCATGCGGTCGATGCGGCGGCGGCCGTGGCCGGCTGGGAACGCACCGGACTCCTGTCCCCGAAGGAGCTGGCCGCGATCGACGGTCGGGGCGACTGCCGCGACCTGGTCGAACCCGAGGCGGATGAGCCATGAGCCGGCAACGGGAGGAACCGCTCGCACTGGAGTTCCTGGGCGCCGCCGGCACCGTCACCGGCTCGAGACACCTCGTGACGTTCGGCGATACGCGCATCCTGGTCGACTGCGGGCTCTTCCAGGGACTGAAGAACCTGCGCGAGCTGAACTGGGAGCCGTTCCAGGTGCCGGCGGGCGACATCGACGCGGTGGTGCTGACGCACGGGCACCTGGATCATTGCGGGTACCTTCCTCGCCTGGTGCGCGAAGGCTTCTCCGGCCGGATCCATGCGACGCCGGCCACCCGCGACGTCGCCGGCCTCATCCTGCGCGATGCCGGGTTCATCCAGGAACGGGACGCCGAGTACGCGAACCGCAAGGGCTTCACCAAGCATTCGCCGGCGCTGCCGCTCTACCGGGTCGTCGATGCGGAGCGCGCCCTGGCATTGTTCTCGGACGTGCCATGGCACGAGTCGGTCGCGCTGCCCGGCGGCGCCAGGATGCTGCTGCGCCGCGCCGGCCACATCCTGGGCGCGGCCAGCGTGGAGCTCGAGATCGGCGGGCGGCGGATCGTGTTCTCCGGCGACGTGGGCCGGTACGACGATCCCGTCATGCACGATCCGGAACCGGTGCCCGAGGCCGACTACATCGTGGTCGAGTCCACCTACGGCAACCGCCGCCACGATCGGGGCGACCCCCTCGAGGCGCTCGGCACGGTGATCGAGCGCACCGTCTCGCGCGGCGGCACGGTGGTGGTGCCGGCGTTTGCCGTCGGCCGCGCCCAGGCGCTGATCCACGACATCTGGCGGCTGCGCCGGGCGGGTCGCCTCGGCCATGTCCCCGTGTACCTCGACAGCCCGATGGCGACCAGCGCCGGCGAGCTCATGAGCGCCCATGGGGATGACCATCGCCTCTCGGTGCGGGACTACGAGGCCGCCGCCGCGGACGTGACCTGCGTGCGCGATGCCGAGGAGTCGAAGGCACTGTCGGCCAACCCCTACCCCAAGGTGATCATCTCGGCGAGCGGCATGGCCACCGGCGGCAGGGTCCTTCATCACATCGTCGCGTTCGGCACCGACCATCGCAGCACGCTGCTCTTTTCCGGCTTCCAGGCGGCGGGCACGCGGGGGCGCAAGCTCCTCGACGGGGCGCGCGAGGTCCGCATCCATGGCCGGTGGGTGGAAGTGAAGGCCGAGGTCACCGAGCTGCCCATGCTCTCGGCCCATGCCGACAGCGACGAGCTGGTGCGATGGCTGTCGGGCTTTCGCAGGCCGCCGCGCCGGGTGTTCATCGTCCACGGCGAACCGGACGCCTCCGAGGCGCTGCGCGAGCGCATCGGTCGCGAACTCGGCTGGGAGGCCACGGCGCCGCGCCTCGGCCAGCGGTGCAGGCTCTAGCGCGGCCGGCTCAGAAAGGCCAGAACCGCGGGATGAGCGTCACGCCGAGCGCCCAGAAGATCAGGTTCAGCGGCAGCCCCACCTTGACGAAGTCGCTGAACCGGTAGCCGCCGGCGCCATACACCATCGTGTTGGTCTGGTAGCCCACCGGCGTGGCGAAGCTCGTCGATGCCGCGAAGGTGACCGCGATCAGGAAGGGCGTGGCACTCACGTCGAGCAGCGCCGCCGTGGACATCCCGATCGGCGTGAGCAGCACGGCGGCCGCTGCGTTGCTCATGAACTCGGTGAGCAGCAGCGCCATCAGGTAGAGCACGGCCAGCACGACCCATGGCCCGAGCCCGCTCACGAGGCCGACGGTGTTCTCGACGAGGAACTGCGCGGCGCCCGTCTCGGTCATCGCGACGCCCAGGGGCAGCAGGCCCGCCAGGAGGACGATGATGCGCCAGTCGATGCCGTCGTAGACATCCTCCGCATCGAGGCAGCCCGCCAGCGTCATGGCCACGGCACCGGCGAGCGCGGTCACCGCGATCGGCGCCAGGCCGATCGCCGATGTGACGATCACCAGCGCCATGGTCGCGAGCGCGAAGGGCGCGCGCCAGCCGCCCGGCTTCCCGGGGTCGCGCTCGGACAGGACGATGACGTTCCGGTCCCTGCGCAAGGCGGGCATGCCCGCCTTCGGGATCAGCATGAGCAGGATATCGCCGACCTGCAGGCGGACATTGCGCAACTCGTCGCGCAGGACCTGGCCTCGCCGATGGATGCCGAGTACCGTCGTGTCGTGGTCCCATCCCGGGTCCAGCATGCCCAGCGTGCTGCCGATCACCCGCGATCGGGGTGCGATCATGACCTCGGTGAGGACCTGGTCGACCTCCTCGAATGCCTGTTGCCGGAGCTTGAACTCGGCATTCACCTCGAGCCCGGCGCCCTTGCGCAGCTCGTCGAGCTGCGACCAGTCGCCCCGGGCGAGCAGCACATCCCCCTCGCGCAACTGCTGGGTACGCGGTGACGCGATCTTCCGCTCGCCCCGCAGCAACCCGAGGATATGGACGCCGTACTCACCCAGCAGGCCCGCCTCGGCCACCGTGGTGCCGATCAGGGAGGAGTCGGGCATGACGCGAAGCTCGGTAATGTACTTGCCGAGCTCGTAGTGCTCGACCAGCTCGGTGCTACGGGTGTCCGGCAGCAGCCAGCGGCCCACCGTCAGGAGATAGGCGCAGGCCGCGACCAGGCACGCGACGCCCAGGGGCGTGAACTCGAACATGCCGAAGCCCGGATGGCCCAGGTCCCTCGCCATGCCGTTGACGAGCAGGTTGGTCGAGGTGCCGACCAGGGTGCAGACGCCGGCCGTCTGGGACACGTACGACAGCGGGATCAGGGCCTTCGAGGCCGACATGCCGATGCTCGCGGTGGCCCCGATGACGATCGGCATGAAGACGGCGACGACCGCCGTGTTGTTCACGAACGGCGCGATGACCGCTAGCACGGCGAACAGCATGAGGAGGAACTGCGTCGGCGACCGTGCACGACCGAGCAGGTCGCCGATGCGCGACAGCGCGCCGCTGTTCTGGAGCCCGGCCGCGAGCACGAACATGGCCGCCACGGTGATCGTGGCGGAGTTGCTGAACCCGGACAGGGCCTGCGCCGGCTCGACGAGCCCCGTGAGCACGAGGCTGGTGAGCACCAGCAGGGCGATGGCGTCGATGCGCAGCTTCTCGGTGGCGAAGAGCGTGACGGCGACCAGGGCGATCGCCAGCACGAGGGCGATCTCGAGCGTCATCGCGCGGGGCCCGGGTGTACCCGCATGTGCCGGCGGGCGCAGGCTGTCGTCCGCTTGCTCGCCGGTTCCATCAGTAGGGGCTGAGGATGCCGGTGGCCAGCAGCGCCAGCACGAGCACGCCCAGGGCGATACGGTAGTACACGAAGGGCATGTAGTCGCGGGTCGACACCAGCCTCAGGAACAGCACGATGACGCCATAGCCCACGCCGAAGGCCACCGCCGTGGCCAGGGCCGTGGGGCCGGGCGGAATCGGGCTGCCGATCTCCCAGCTGCGGTAGAGCTGGTAGAAGCCGGAGGCGAGGACGGCCGGGATCGCGAGCAGGAAGGAGTAGCGGGCCGCGGCTTCGCGCGTGTAGCCCATCATCAGCCCGGCGGTGATGGTCCCGCCCGAGCGGGAAACGCCGGGAATCAGCGCCAGCGCCTGCGCGAAGCCGAACAGCAGGCCGTGACGCCAGCCCAGGCGGTCGAGGGTGCGCTCCTTGCGCCCGTAGCGGTCCGCGGCGGCAAGGAACACCGCGAAGAGGATCAGCATCGCCGCCGTGAGATAGAGATTGCGGAGCCTGCCCTCGATGGTCTCCTTGAAGAGCAGGCCGAGGATCGCGATGGGCAGCGTGCCGATGATGATGAGCCAGCCCATGCGCGCATCGGGCGTCCCGCGGGCGTCCGGATAGAGGAGGGCAGCCAGCCATGCCCGCGCAATGCGCAGGATGTCGTGCCTGAAGTAGAGGAGCACGGCCGCTTCGGTCCCGATCTGCGTGATCGCCGTGAACGCCGCGCCCGGATCGCCGCCGGAAGGCAGCAGGGGGCCGACGATACGCAGGTGGGCGCTGGAGGAGATCGGCAGGAACTCGGTCAGGCCCTGGATGAGGCCGAGGAAAGCTGCCTCCAGCCAGATGGTGAAGTCGGTCATGGGGACGAGGGGAGTGGCGGGAGGCCGCCGAAAAGCGATGGGCTCGATGAAATGCCAGTTCTCCGGTCGCTGTCAAGGGCATCGCGATCGGTGGCCGACGGGCTTGCCCTCGGCCCACGGGGCTGACATGCTGGACGAATCATCGTGTATCGGACGGGGAGACGACCATGGACGGGCGCATGCCGGCGCTTTTCATCGGGCATGGCAGCCCGATGAACACGCTCGAGCGCAACGGGTTCACGCAGGCATGGCGTGCATTCGGCCAGGCCTTGCCGCGGCCGCGTGCCGTACTCGTCGTCTCGGCCCACTGGTACTTCGGTGCCACCGCGGTCACGGCCATGGCGCAGCCCCGGACGATCCACGATTTCTACGGCTTCCCCAAGGAACTTTTCGACTTCCGGTATCCGGCGGCCGGCTCGCCGGAACTCGCGAAGGAGGTGGTGGAGCTGGTCAAGCCGATGTGGGTCGGCCTCGACATCGACCAGTGGGGGCTGGACCATGGAACCTGGAGCGTGCTGGCGCACCTCTACCCGCAGGCCGACGTCCCCGTCGTCCAGCTGTCGATCAATGCGCTGCGACCCCTGGAGTACCACCTGGAGCTCGCGGCCCGGCTCGCGCCCCTGCGGGATCGTGGCGTGCTCCTGCTCGGCAGCGGCAATGTCGTCCACAACCTCGGGCGGGTGCAGTGGGGCAAGCCCGATGCGGCGTTCGACTGGGCGGAGCGGTTCGACGATGCGGCCGCCGAGCTGCTGGCGAGCACGCCCGGCGACATCCTGAAGCTGCTCGAGCATCCGGATTTCCCGCTCGCCGTGCCGACGCCCGATCACTTCATCCCGCTGCTCTACATCGCGGGGCTCGCGACCGAGGAGGGCGTCGGCGTCGACCGGCTGCTGCGCGGCTATGCGCTGGGCTCGATCTCCATGAGCTGTTACGGCGTGGGCCAATGCCCGCGTATCACGGAAGAAGCCGGGGGCAACGGGCCTCCCGCAAGGGGTTCCTCCCGACCAGACGAATACGTAGCCGGGCGGAGCCGTTTCGCCGCCTGCGGTGGCCCGCTCAGGCCTCGCCCATGCCTGCGGCCGGCTCCCGGGCGCCGCCGTGGCGAACCTTCTCCTCGATTCGCCGCCCGACCTCGGGGTCGATCGATTTCCAGTAGGCGAAGGCGCGTTCGAGCACCGGGCTGCGTACGCCGCCCAGAAGGGAACCGGAGACCGTCTCGACGAGGGCGTCCCGGTCGGCGGCGCTGAACACGTCGCGCACGAGGATGCCCGGCTGGCCGAAGTCGTCGTCGTCCTCGCGAAGGGTGTAGGCGCTGCGCACCATGGTTCCGTCGGCTTCCCAGCCATCGGCCACGGCGCCGCTCTCGTCCGACCACGGGCGACCGCCGCTGTTGGGCGCGTACACCGGAAGCTTGCCGCTGTGGTGGTACGCCATCTGTCCGTCGAACATGTACGTGTTGACCGGCACCCTGGGCTGGTTGACCGGAAGCTGGTGGAAGTTGGTGCCGATCCGGTTGCGTTGCGCGTCGGCGTAGGCGAATGCGCGGCCGAGCAGCATCTTGTCGGGCGACAGGCCGATGCCCGGCACCGTGTTGCCCGGCGAGA
>CAZDYQ010000082.1:0-13524 GCA_964509685.1 uncultured Burkholderiaceae bacterium | reverse complement strand
GCCGGGGCAGGTTCCAGGCCACGACGTTGCCCAGCGCGTTCAGGTAGGCGCCGCGGTGGTGGACGACCACCCCCTTGGGATTGCCGGTGGTGCCCGAGGTGTAGTTGAGCCCGATCGCGTCCCACTCGTCCTCGGGCAGCGAATAGGCGAATCCCGGGTCGCCGCCGGCGACGAAGGCCTCGTACTCGAGTTCGCCGATCCGCTCGCCCGGGCCGTCGTAGACCGGATCGTCGGCATCGATCACCAGCGGCAGCGGCTTGCCGGCCTCGCGCAGGCGGGCGAGCGCCTCGCCCACCTGGCCGGTGAACTCGCGATCGACGACCAGGACCTTGCTGCCGGAGTGCTCGAGCACGAAGGCGATGGCGCCGGGATCGAGCCGGGTGTTGATGCAGTTCAGCACCGCGCCCGACATGGGCACCCCGAAGTGCGCCTCGACCATGGGCGGCGTGTTGGGCAGCATCACGGCGACGGTGTCGCCATCGCCGATGTCGCGGGCCACGAGGGCCGAGGCGAGCCGCCGCGACCGGGCGTACAGCTCGGCCCAGCTGCGGCGCAGGTCGCCGTGGACGACGGCGCAGCGATCGGGATAGACGTCCGCGGCCCATTCGATCAGCGAGATCGGGGTGAGCGGCACATGGTTGGCCGGATTGCGGTCCAGGTCCTGGCGGTAGGGATTCGGTCGGGTCGGCATGGGTCTCCTCCGGGGCGCCTCGGGCGCCTCGCATCCCGGCCATTTTAGGCGCGTCGCGCCGCCGTGGATCACCCGCCGCCCGCCGTTGGCGGGGGCTTGCCCACATGCCCTCGCCAAAACGCGTAGAGTGTTCCCTTTATGGAGGACGCCGCATGGCAGTTACCGACCTTGTCGCCGAGAAGTTCGACGAGACCATCACCAGCAACGACATCGTCATGATCGACTTCTGGGCGCCCTGGTGCGGCCCCTGCAAGTCGTTCGCGCCGACCTTCGAGAAGGCCGCCGAGGAAAACCCGGACATCCGCTTCGTCAAGGTGAACACCGACGACCAGCAGGCGCTCGCCAGCCATTTCGGGATCCGCTCGATCCCCACCCTGATGGTGTTCCGCGAGCAGGTCATCGTGTTCCAGCAGCCCGGGGCGATGCCCAAGGGAATGCTGGACGAGCTGATCAGCCAGGTCCGTGCCCTCGACATGGCCGCGATTCGCGCCGACGCCCGGCCGTTCCGTCCCGGCGACGACGAGGACGACGAGGAAGCCTGATCCCGCCGCCCCGGGGGACGCGCCGGCCCGCCCACGCGACGCCCCCGCCCGACGCCCTCACCGCATGAAGAACATCCTCAGGATCCACGTCGAGTTCGGCGACTGCGACCCGAGCGGCATCGCGTTCCATCCCAGGTTCTTCGCGTGGTTCGACGCCGGCTCGCGCCACTTCCTGCGCGCGGCCGGCATGCCGCACTGGCGCGAGACACAGGCCTCGACCGGCATCATCGGCACGCCCATCGTGTCCACGCAGTGCGACTTCCTGCTGCCGTGCAGCTATGGCGACGATGTCGAGGTGCACACCTGGGTGGAGGAATGGCGCACCCGGAGCTTCGTGCTGCGCCACGAGCTGCGCCGCGGCGACGACCTGCTCGCCACCGCCACCGGGGTGAGGATCTTCGCGATCCGCCATCCCGAGGATCCGGCGCGAATCAGGGCCGTGCCGCCGCCTCCGGAGATCCGGGCGGCGTGCGACGCGCCGGGCATCACCTACGACTGACTCGCCATCGCGGCGAAGCCTTCCTCCAGGTCGGCGATGAGGTCGGCCGGGTCGGCCAGCCCGCAGTGCAGGCGGACCAGGGGCCCGCCCCGCCAGGGCCGGGCGGTGCGCAGGTGGTCGATCGCCGCCGGCATGATCAGGCTCTCGTAGCCACCCCAGGAATAGCCGATGCCGAAGAGCCGGCGCCCCTCGCACAGGGCGGCGAGCGCGCGCTGGCGCTTCGCGGCGCCCGCCGGACCCGCGAACGGCTCGCCGTCGAGCTCGAACGAGAACAGGCCGCTCGCGCCCGTGAAATCGCGCCGCCAGAGCTCGTGCCCCGGATGCCCGGGCAGCGCGGGATGCAGTACGCGCGCGACCCCCGGCTGGCGCTCGAGCCAGCGGGCGACGGCGAGCGCGTTCTCCTGGTGGGCCCGCATGCGCACGCCGACGGTGCGCAGTCCGCGCAGCACGAGCCAGGCGTCGTCGCCGCCGACGCACATCCCGAGCTGCCGGACCGCCTCCCACAGGCGGGGCCAGACCTCCGTGCGCGCCACCACGGCTCCCATCAGCAGGTCGGCATGGCCCGACCAGTACTTGGTGAGCGGCAGGATCGAGATGTCGATTCCCCAGTCGAACGGCCGGGCGAACATCGGCGATGCCCAGGCGTTGTCGATCATCGAGACGATCCCGCGCGAACGCGCGAGGGCGGCGAGCGCGGGAACGTCCTGCAGCTCGAAGGTGTAGCTGCCCGGGCTCTCGAGGTAGAGCACCTTCGTCTCGGGCCGCACGAGCCCAGCGAGCCCGTCGGCGTCGATGCCCGGGTCGAAGAACGTGGTCCGCACGCCGAGCCGCGCGAGCATGCCCTGCGCGAGCACCCGCGCCGGACCGTAGACGGAATCGGTCATCAGCATGTGGTCGCCGGGCGAGAGGAAGCCGAGCAGCGCGGTGGAAATCGCGGCGAGGCCCGAGGGCATCAGCGCCGCGCGGCAGTCGTGTCCCTGGCCCTCGATCGCGGCGAGCGCATCCATCAGCGCGAAGGTGGTCTGCGTGCCCACGGTGCCGTAGGTGCTCGCGTGGCGCTCGCCCGCCGCAGTGCCCCGGCCCGCCTCGGCCGCCTGCGCCAGGGTGTCGAACAGGACCGTAGAGGCGCGCACGACCGGCGGGTTCGCGGTGCGGATGGGCAGCTCGAGGCCACGGCCGGCCTCCGCGATCAGGGTGTCGATGGAGGGTCCGGGCTGCGGCGACTGGCTCATGGCGGTAGGATCGTCCTTCGTATCGGCTCGTCAAGCGGCTCATCATCTTAACTTGCGGAGTTTTCTGAAATGCCCCTGTTCCTCGTCCGCCATGGCGAAACCCGGCTGAACGCGACGCGCGTGCTGCAGCCGCCGGACACGCCGCTGTCCGAGCGCGGCTTCGCCCAGGCACGGGCGATCGCAGCGCGCCTGGCGGGCGAGAAACTGGCCGGCATCGTCGCGAGCGACATGACGCGCGCCTGGCAGACCGCGGAGGTGATCGCGGACGTCACCGGGCTTCCCCTGCGGCAGGAACCCCTGCTGCGAGAGCGCAACTTCGGCGAGCTGCGCGGACGCAGCTACGACTCGCTCGGCTTCGATCCCATGGCGCTCGACTACACGCCACCCGGCGGCGAGAGCTGGGAGGACTTCACGCATCGCGTGGGCGAGGCGCTTGCCTCCGTGCGCGAGCACTACGCGGCGTTCGGCGGGCCGATCGCGGTGGTCTCGCACGGACTGGTGATCCGCGTTCTCCTCAACAAGCTCGCGAAGCTGCCGGAGGGCGTGGTCGAGTGCGGCCCCCTTGCCAACACGGCGCTGTCGATCGTCGAGGCGCATCCGCCCCACCAGTCGCTCCTCGTCAACTGCGTGCGCCACCTCGAGGAAGCCATCCGCGACGACGGCCGCGGGCTGTCGGGCTTCTGAAGCGGGCATATCGCACAGCCGCCGGCCCGCACCCGGCCGATACTGGCTCCATGCCGTTTCATTGACCCATCGGGGGTGGAGCGATGAACGAAGAGCTGGAAATCCTCGGGTGGATGCTGATTGCGGGCTTCCTGATCGCCGCGGTGCCGCTCGCCCTGTCGGGCGTGCGGTCGCGCCGGCCGGGCCGCCACCGTCGGCCCCTGCGAATCCGCGAGACGGACCCGAACGACGTCTATACCTGCTGATCCGCGGGCGGGCGCCGGCACGAACCGGTGCCCGCCCGACGCGTCGGACGATGCGGTGCGACAATGCGAGGCTGTCCCTCGCGCAAGCCGCCGTCCATGAACCTCGCTGCTCCCGACCGCCCGGTACTCGAATATCCCTTCGCCGAGCCGCCCGAACCCGGCCATGCCCTGGAGGTGGCGCCCGGGGTCCTCTGGTTGCGGATGCCGCTGCCCTTCTCGCTCGACCACATCAACCTGTGGGCGATCGCCGACGGCGACGGCTGGACCCTGGTCGATACCGGCATCCAGGGACCGCAATCCGCTTCGCAGTGGCGCCGCCTCCTGGCCGACGAACTCCGCGGCCGCCCGCTCACTCGCGTCATGGTCACCCACATGCACCCGGACCACGTCGGGATGGCCGGCTGGCTCACGCGCAAGTTCGGCTGCCGTCTCTGGATGACGCGGCTCGAGTACCTGAGCTGCCGGGTGCTGGTCGCCGACACGGGACGCCAGGCACCGGAGGACGGCGAGCTGTTCTACCGGCGCGCGGGCTGGGACGAGGAAGCGATCGACGCCTATCGCGCCCGCTTCGGCGGCTTCGGCCGCAATGTCTACGCGCTGCCCGAGAGCTACCGTCGGCTCCGTGACGGCGACCGGCTGCGCATCGGGAACGACGAGTGGCAGGTGGTCGTCGGCACCGGGCATTCGCCGGAGCATGCCTGCTTCTGGTCGCCCTCCCGCAAGCTGCTGGTCTCCGGCGACCAGGTGCTGCCGCGCATCTCGTCGAACGTGTCCGTGTTCCCGACCGAGCCCGACGCCGATCCGCTCGCCGACTGGCTCGCCTCGATCGACAAGCTGCTCGCGACCGTGCCCGACGACGTGCTGGTGCTGCCCGCCCACAACCTGCCCTTCCGCGGCCTGCATGCGCGGCTGCGCTACCTCGCGGCGGAGCATCGCCACAACCTCGACAAGCTGCGCGAACTCGTGGCCGGGGAGCCGCGGCGCGTGGTTGACGTGTTCCCGGCGCTGTTCGCGCGGCCGATCGGCCGCGAGCTGCTCGGGCTGGCCACGGGCGAGAGCCTCGCCCACCTCAACTATCTCGTCGGGCGTGGCGAGGTGGTCCGTTCGACCGGCGCCGACGGCGTCGACCGCTACTCGATCGCCTGACCGCGGCCGATGGGGGAGAGCGCTCCGGCTCCCGCGCGCGACCATACGCGCGCGATGTGGCTGATCGGGACCGCGGCCTTCGCCGGCACGCTCTCGATCCGGGTCTGCGACCCGATGCTGCCCTCGCTCGGCGAGGCCTTCGGCCGGTCCGCGACCGACGTCTCCCTGACGGTGACGGTCTTCGTGATGGCCTACGGCCTGTTCAGCCTCGTCGCGGGCCCGCTGGGCGATCGCCGGGGCAAGCTCGCGGTGATGTCCGTGGCGGCCCTCGTCGCGGCGGCCGCAAGCCTCGCCGCCGCGCTGCCCCTTTCCTACGGCTGGCTGCTCGCCATGCGCTTCGTGTCGGGCGCCGCGATCGGCGCCGTCATGCCGCTGGGGCTCGCCTGGATCGGGGACAACGTGCCGTACGCGGAGCGCCCCGCGACGCTCGCCAACTTCACGGCGGCGGCCACCACGGGCGGGGTGGTGGGCCAGATGACCGGGGGCCTGTTCGCGGACACGCTCGGCTGGAACACGGCCTTCCTGTTCCCCGGCCTGCTCTTCCTCGTCGCGGGCGTGATGATGCGCGGCCCCGCCCGGCGGGTGCCCAGGCCGCGCGCCGCGCCGGACGGCGTCGTCGGCGTGCTGCGCGCCTACCGGGCGATCTTCGCCGATCGGCGCGCCTGCGCCGTGATGCTCTTCGTGGCGCTCGAGGGCGCGATCGGCTTCGGGGCGCTCGCGTTCATCCCCAGCTTCCTGCACCTGCGCCACGACATCCCGCTGTGGCAGGCCGGCCTGATCGTGGGCGGCTTCGGGCTGGGCGGGCTGCTCTTCGCGATCTTCTCGCGCCACACCATCGCACGCCTCGGCGAGCGCGGCCTCGCCCTGGTCGGCAGTGCGGGGCTCACCACGGGACTGCTGGCGGCGGTCGGCAGCCCCGTGCTCGCCGGCGCGATCGCGGCATGCCTGCTGACCGGCTTCGGCTTCTACATGATGCACAACACCGTGCAGACGCGCGGCACCCAGCTCGCTCCCGCCAACCGCGGCATCGGGCTGGCCTGCATGGCGCTCGCGCTCTTCTCCGGCCAGTCGGCCGGGGTGGCCGCCGCGGCCGAGGTGATCGACATCGTCGGCTACGGCGCCACCATCGCGGGCATGGGGGTGCTTGCCGCCGTCCTGGGCGTGGTGATCGCGCACTGGCTGCGCAACCACCCGCCCCTCCAGGACCTCTGAGCGCCGCGGGCGCCGGCGGGGCCACGGGCGCGTCGCCCGGGCCGGCCCCGCCCGAGTGGCACCGCGCGTCAGGCGGCCAGGGCCATCGCTTCCGGCGCGTCCTCGAACAGGAACGCGGCCACGATCTCCGCGACTTCCGCCGCCCGCGTGACCGGCCCCATGTGGTCGGCATCGGGCAGCCGTTCGACCCGCGCGTCGGGCAGCACCGGCAGCAGCTGGCGCCGCACCGCGTGCACCGGCGCCGGGCTGTGCCCGCCCTCGAGCCAGAGCACGGGCATGCGCAGCCGCGCGTAGGCCGACAGCGGCGTCCGGTCGCCCGCGAGGGCGTCGAACTCCGCGACGACCTTGACCATGCGCGACTCGACATAGGCCCGCCGGCGCTCGTCGAGCCGATCCCACACGCCCTTGCCCGACCAGTAGTCGACGAAGAGGCCGGCGGCCCGCGAGGAACGTCCCTCCTCGAGCGCCTCCCGGATTGCGTCGGCGACCGTCACGATCTCCTCGGCCGCCGCGCGATCGCGCGGCGAGATCGCCAGCAGGCTGAACAGCGCCGGCTCGTAGACGACCAGCCGGCGGACGCGCTCCGGGCGACGCAGCGCGACGCGCAACGCGACCGCGCCCCCATACGAATGCCCGACCAGGTCCACGGGGCCAGGGACGACATCGAGGAGGTTCTCGATTCGCCTCGCCTCGTCGTCGAGGCCGGGGCCCCGGGTCGGGTCCCAGGGCTCGTCGGGGTCGTAGCCGATCAGCGCGGGCGGCGCGAAGAGCCTCGCCTCCCCGCGCACCCGCTCCGCGAGCGGCCTCCACTGGTTGGGCGTGCCGCCGCTGCAGTGCGGTGAAAAGATCGTGTTCATCGTGGGTCCTCGCTTCGTTTCCTGCCTGAGCCCGGCCGTCATCGCGGCCGATGCGAGCATCCTGGCGGCGGCCGGTAGCGTGCCGATGTCCGCGGCGAATCGCTTCGTTGCCCGTTCGTATCGCTTCGTAACCGGTGTGTAATCGCGATGGCCGGGACGGTTCGCGGCCCCTAGACTCGACGTCGAGCACGGAGGTGCGCATGGGCATTGCCAGGAAAGCACGGTCGTCGGGTCCGCGCCCGGGCGAGAGCCGGAACGAGGCGCGGCTGCGGCGGGCGGCGCTCGACGTGTCCGCGGCCGGGGGGCCGCGGGTGTTCGAGCAGCTGGCTGCACGGCTCGCCGACCTGCTCGGCGTCCGGGCCTGCCTGGTGGCGCTGCTCTCGCCCGACGGCCGGTCCGCGCGGACGCTCGCCGCATGGCGCGACGGCGCGCCCGTCGCCAACTTCGCGTTCGACGCGACGCTGCTGCCGGGCGGCGACGGCCGCTCGGGATTTCGCACGGGCGCGGGTGGCCGACCCGCCGGGTGCCTGCCCGGGACGCCGCTCGGCGAGCCCGCGCTGGCCTTCCATGC
Source organism: uncultured Burkholderiaceae bacterium (assembly GCA_964509685.1). Classification (GTDB taxonomy): domain Bacteria; phylum Pseudomonadota; class Gammaproteobacteria; order Burkholderiales; family Burkholderiaceae_E; genus JAMLIN01. The sequence continues at coordinate 5,845 of CAZDYQ010000082.1, read as the reverse complement.
GGTCCATCCGCTGCTCGACGCGGCGGGCGAGCCGGTCGGGCTGCTGGCCGCGCTCGACGACCGGGGGCTGGACGACGAGCGGCTGGCCGCGACGGTCATGAACATCTTCGCCGCACGGATCGTCGCGGAGATCGAACGCGACCGCGCGGACGAGGCGCTTCGCAACGCCGCGCTCGCGGTGAGCGGCGCGGCGGGCGCTGCCGTCCATGCCGAACTGTGCCGCTACCTCGCGACGATGCTCGACGTCGACATGGCCTTCGTCGCCGAATACCGCGCCGAGCGGCCGGACACGCTCGAGACGCTCGCGGTCTGGTGCGACGGCGAGCTGCGACCGGACTTCGAGTATCCGTCGGTCGGCACCCCCTGCGAGACCATCGTCGGCCCGATGTTCCGCGCCTATCCGCAGGGATTGCGCGAAGCGTTCCCGACCGACGCCGACTTCGTGTCGATGGGCGTATCGACCACGGACGATCCGCACAGTCCGCGGCGCCGGCTACATGTTCGTGCCGGGAGACTGAGCCCCTGCGCGCGCGGGCCCCGAGGCTTCGCGCCTCTCAGGGCTCGATGATGCGGCAGTCCGGGGCGCGCTCGAGCGGCGCGCCGGTGCGCCGCTGCAGCTCCCCGAACGACAGGCCGGCCACCATCGCGCGCACCGTCATCCGCTTCGCCTCGCGATCCACCTCGAGCACGGCCAGGTCGGTGTAGACGCGGTCGACGACCGCCTGGCCCGTGATCGGATAGGTGCAGCGCTCGACGATCTTCGGCGCGCCGTCGCGGGTGTTGTGCGACATCACCGCCCAGATCGAGCGGGCGCCGACCACCAGGTCCATCGCGCCGCCCACGGCGGGAATGCTGCCGGGCTCGCCGGTATCCCAGTTGGCGATGTCCCCGTTGGCCGCCACCTCGAACGCCCCCAGCACCGAGATGTCGAGGTGGCCGCCGCGGATCATCGTGAACGAGATGACGTGGTCGCTGATCGACGCGCCCGGCACCAGCACGACCTGCTCGCGGCTCGCGTTGATGAGGCCGGGGTCGGGCGGCGTGCCCGGTGGCGCCGCCACCATGCCGACGATGCCGTTCTCGCTGTGGAGGATGACCTCCCGGTCGGGCGGGAGATAGCGCGCGGCCAGTGTCGGGATCCCGATCCCCAGGTTGACGTAGGCGCCGTCCGGCAGGTCGGCGGCGACGAGCTTCGCCATGCCGTCGCGGTCGAGCGGACGGAAAGTCGCGGTCATCGTGCCCCCTCCCGGCGCACCACGCGCTGCACGAAGATGCCCGGCAGCTGCACCGCCTCGGGCTCGATCGCGCCGAGCGGCACGACCGACTCCACGAGGGCGACCGCGACCTTCGAGGCCATTGCGACCACCGGGTTGAAATTGCGCTCGGCCTTGTTGAACGTGAGGTTGCCCCAGCGGTCGCCGTGCAACGCCTTGACCAGGCCGAAGTCGCCCTGGATCGGCTGCTCGAGCACGTAGCCACGGCCGTCGATCACGCGCGTCTCCTTGCCCTCGGCGAGCAGCGTGCCGTAGCCGGTCGGCGTGAAGAACGGCCCGTTGCCGGCCGCCGCCGCCCGCATCCGCTCGGCGAGCAGGCCCTGCGGCACGCATTCGAGTTCGATGGTGCCGGCTTTCCAGGCGTCCGCGAACGCCTGGGCATTGTTCGTCTTGCCGACGGAGCGCGCGTACGAGCTGATCAGCTTGCGCACCCGGCCGGCCGCAATGAGCTGCGACAGGCCGATCGGTCCGTCGCCGCCGTTGTTGTTCACGATGGTGAGCTCGCGCGCTCCCTGCTCGTACAGGGCACAGACGAGCTCGGTGGGGATGCCGGCGGTGCCGAAGCCGCCGATCAGGATGGTGGCGCCGTCGTGCACATCGGCGAGCGCCTCGGCCGCCGAGGCCATCACCTTGTCGAGCATGCGCGGGCTCCTTCGACGGGCGGACGGCCGCAGGCCGGCGAAGCCGGCGGCACGGGCCTCATGGCCGGTACCCGAAGCGCGCTGCGCCCGGCTCGCGCAACGGCGCGGCGAGGTTGGCGAACTCGACCAGCAGCTCGCGGGTATGGGCCGGGTCGATGATGTCCTCGACCACGAACGCCTCCGCGCTGCGAAACGGCGAAGTGAGCGAACGCACCCGGCGTTCGATCTCCGCCCGCTTGGCCTCCGGGTCCGGGGCGGCCTCGATCTCCGCCTTGTATGCGACCTCGAGCCCGCCCTCGATCGGCAGCGAACCCCATTGCGCGCTCGGCCAGGCATAGCGGAAGCAGAAGCGGCCCGGATGCTGGTGGGCGCCGGCGGCCACCCCGAAGGCCTTGCGGATGATCACGCTGCACCAGGGCACCGTGGACTGCGAGACGGCGGTGGCCGCCCGCACCCCCACCCGCATGACGCCCTCCATCTCGGCGTCCAGGCCGATCTTGAAGCCGGGCACGTCCACCAGGTTCAGCACCGGCAGGCGGAAGAGCTCGGCAATGTCGAGCAGGCGGATGAACTTCTCGGTGGTGGCCCGGTCGAAGGCGCCGCCGTAGTGATACGGGTCGCTCGCGAACACCGCCACCGGCCAGCCGTCGATCCGCGCCAGGCCCGAGGCGAGCGCCTTGCCCCAGCCGCGGCCGATCTCGAAGAAGGAGCCGTCGTCGACCAGGGCCTCGACGATGTTGCGGACCTTGTAGACCTTGCGCGTGTCCTCGGGAATCGCGTCGCGCAGCTTCTCCTGGTCGGCGCTCGACTGACGCCCCTCGGCGGCACGAGGCGGCAGCTCGTGAACCGAGCTCGGCAGGTACGAGAGGAAGCGGCGCGCGCGCTCGAAGGCCTCTTCCTCGGATCCGACCTCATCGTCCACCACGCCGTTGCGCGTATGGATCTTCGAGCCGCCCAGCTCCTCCTTCGACAGCTCCTGGCCGGTACGCGCCACCACCGGCGGGCCCGCGACGAAGAGCTGCGACGTCTCGCGCACCATGACCGAGTAGTGGCTCGCGGCGACGCGCGCCGAGCCCATGCCGGCCACGGATCCCAGGCCGAGGCCGACCACGGGCACCGTCATCAGGTTCTGGGTGATGTAGGGCCAGGCCTTCAGCTTGGGCAACAGGGTGTGGCCCTTGAGCTCGATGTTCTTCACCGAGCCGCCGCCGCCCGTGCCGTCCACCAGGCGCACCAGGGGCAGGCGCAGGTCGTGCGCCATCTGCTCGCCGGCGATCAGCTTGTCGCCGACCGCGCCGTCGTTGGCGCCGCCGCGCACCGTGAAGTCGTCGCCGATGACGACCACCGGCCGGCCCTCGATCCGGCCGCGGCCCGCGATCAGGTTCGAGGGCACGAAGGACTGGAGCTGGCCCTCGGCATCATAGGTTCCCGTACCGGCGAACTTCCCGAGCTCGCGAAAGGTTCCCGGATCGAGCAGCTTGTCGATGCGCTCGCGCACCGGCAGCCGGCCATTGTCGCGATGGCGCTGGATCTTCTCAGGTCCGCCCATCTGCTCGGCGAGGCGGTGGCGTCGCGCGAGTTCCTCGAGTTGCTGTTCCCAGGCCAAGTTGCCGTCTCCAGAAAATTCTGCCAAACAGAACACTTGTTCTTTTTTGGGCAGTATCAGAAGATTCCATGGCACTGTCAAGGCGAGCCGCCCCGCCCGCCGGCCTCGCCCGCGCCACGATTCGAGGAGCCAGGGTGACCGCATCGACGACCTCCAGACGATCCCCTTCCGAGCTGTCGCCGGGCTACGCCGCAAATATGCAGGGCGTGGCGGCCGTGGACCGCGCCCTGTCGATCCTCGTCGCGATCGAGGCCGCCGAGGACGGCTCGATGTCGCTCGCCGAGCTCGCGGCCGCCACCCTGCTCTACAAGAGCACGCTGCTCCGGCTGCTGGTGTCGCTCGAGCGCGGGGCGCTGGTGGTGCGCCGCGCCGACCAGCGCTATGCGCTCGGCCCGTTCGCGTTCCGGCTCGGCAAGTCCTTCGAGGCGCACAACCCGATCGAACGCAGCCTCGCGCCCATCATGCGCGAGCTCGTGGAGAAGGGCACCGAGAGCCCGTCCTTCCACATTCGCCACGACGAGACGCGGCGCCTGTGCCTCATGCGCCTCGACTCCCGGCACTCGACGCTGGACCGCGTCCGGGCAGGCGACCTCCTGCCGATCGACCGCGGCGCGGCGGGCCGCATCCTGCTCGCGTTCGGCGAGCTCGGGGCCGCCACGCCGCCGGAGGTGCCGCGGACCATGGTGTCGCGTGGCGAGCGCGACCCTCTCTGCGGTGCGATCGCGGCGCCCGTCTTCGGGCCCCGGGGCGAGCTGGTCGGGGCGCTGTCGCTGTCCGGCCCGCTCGACCGCTTTACCCCGGAATCGGTGGATCGCATGACCGGGCTGCTGCTCGAGGCCGTCGACCAGGCCAGCCGGGCGCTGGGCGGCCGCTGAGGCAGGCCGGCTTGCCGCGGCATCCGGGCCCGGTCCGGGGCGGAGCCCCGAACCCACGGCCGGCGCGGCCGCCACCGTCCGACGGGCCCGCTCGTCGGATGCCGCGCGCCATATGCCCGCGCGGCTGTGCCCCCCGGCCGCCGAGGGCCTAGGCTGGATGGCTGACACGACCCACAAGGTCCCCTGGCAAGGGGGCCCATCGATGGTGGCAGAGACACCCCTCGCGCCGGCGGGGCGCGACCAGGACGGCCTCGACGATTCCCGTCACGGGATGCTGGACCTCGACCTCCTCGAGGACGCCTACTACGAGGTCGACCTCGGCGGCCGCATGCTGCGCTTCAATCCCGCGGCCAGCGAGATCCTCGGCTATCCGCCGTCCGAGCTCGTGGGCAAGCACTACCGCGAGTACATGCCGCCCGCCTTCGCGGAGCACGTCAAGGAGCTCTTCAGCCAGGTCTATGCGACCGGGCGCCCGTCGCGATCCTCCGAATGGGTCATGGTCCGCCCGGACGGCACCAGCCGGCGCGTGGAAGGATCGGTGGCGCTGGTCCGCGACGCGCGCGGCGAGCCGGCGGGCTTCTGCGGAATCATCCGGGACGTCACCGAGAGGCGGCGCGCCGAGCAGGCGCTTCGCGAGAGCGAGGAGCGCTTCCGCACGCTCACCAGCCTGTCGTCGGACTGGTACTGGGAGCAGGACGCGGAGTACCGCATGGTGCGTTTCGACGGCAGGCGCGCGGGCCTGCGCTACGACCCCCAGAAGAAGGTGATCGGGCATCGCCTGTGGGAGCTGCCGGGCATGCTGCTCGAGGAGGCGAACTGGGACGAGCACATCGCCCAGCTCGATGCGCGCAGGACCTTCCGCGACTTCGAGTACGCCTACATGAGCTCGAGCGGCAAGCGCTACTGGGTGAGCATCAGCGGCGCCCCGATCTTCGATTCATCCGGCCGCTTCATGGGCTACCGCGGCACCTCGCGGGACGTCACCCGGGTAAAGCGCGAGCAGCGCCTGCTCGAGCTGGAGCACAAGGTCACCCATGCGCTGTCGCTGCCCTCCGGCGAGCTCGACGTGCTCGCCACCGTCATCGAGGCGATCGCGCGCTCCGAGGGCTGGGACACGGGCGCCTACTTCGAGTTCTGCGAGGCAACCGGCGCGGCCCGCCTGCTCGTGAGCTACTGCGATCCCGGCGTACCGCGCGAGACCGCCGAGCAGCACCGCGCCCGGGTCGGGTCGATCATCGAACGCCCGGTGGTGCTCGCGCAGGCGGCGCGCGCCGGCGAGACGAGCTGGATTCCCGACGTGGCGGACGCGCTCACGCCGGGCAGCGCCTGGCGCGAGCTCCTGATGCACACCGGCGAGCGGACCCTGCTGATCGTGCCGGTGCGTGGGGACGGCCGCAGGCTCGGGGCGTTCACTTTCGCGAGCAGGTCGATGCGCGAGCCCGACGAGCG
>CAZDYQ010000081.1:0-13925 GCA_964509685.1 uncultured Burkholderiaceae bacterium | reverse complement strand
CGCCGGTATGGTTGAGGTCCTCGCGCTTGAACAGGATCTGCGCGCCGCCCAGCTGCTCCGACCAGCGTCGTGCGTGGTAGATGGGGCTCGGCCTGCCGACGAAGTGCTCGAGCTCGTACTCGAACTCCGCGATGAACTCGGGATCGTCCCGGTAGTGCTCCCAGGCGGCGCGCAGTTCGTCGAGCGCGTGGACCAGCGTCTCGGCAACGAAAGTGCCGCCATAGGGTCCGAAATGACCCCTTGCATCGGGTAGGTCGTAAGGCTTCATCAATTCCTGCGTTGCGTCGGGCGCTCCGTCATCGGGCCGCCCGCCTGGCATCGGCCTGCATCACCGCGGCGACGAACCGCGCCATCTTCTCGGGATCCTTGGTCCGGGGATCGTCGCCCTGGATGCCGCTGGAGACGTCCACCGCCATCGGCGAGACCCGCTCGATGCCGGCGCCCACGTTCTCCGGTGTCAGGCCGCCCGCCAGTACGATCGGCCGGTCGTAACCGGAGGGAACGACCGCCCAGTCGAACGACTCGCCGCTGCCGCCGTATGCCGCCGAATCGGCATCGAGCAGCGCGGCCTCGGCATCCCGGTAGCTGGCGAGCGATTCTAGCAAACCCGAGCCATCCCCCACCCGGTGCGCGCGCCACCACGGCAGCCCGGCACGGCGTGCGGCCTCGGCGCACACCGCGGGCGACTCGTCGCCATGGAACTGCAGCAGGTCGAGCCGCGCCGCGAAGGCGATCTGCGCGACGCGCGACGGGACCTCGTTGACGAAGAGCCCCACCGCGGCCACATAGGACGGCAGGCGGGCCCGCAGCATGGCCGCGGTCTGGACATCGACCACCCGGGGGCTGCGCGGATAGAAGACGAATCCGACGAGATCGGCGCCGAGGGACACGGCGGCCTCGACATCGACCGCCCGCACCAGTCCGCAGAACTTGATCCTGGTCCTCATGAGGTATCCCCTGCTCGACTCGGCGGCGGCGCCGGGTCGCCGGGCGCCGGGGCAGCCGGCGCCGGGGGCGAACCGGACAGGACCCACAGGCCGTCCAGCCCGCGGGACCGGCCGACATGCGCGCCGATCTCCCCATCATAATCGACGCCGACCAGGTACAAGCCGGAACCCGCGAAAGTCGCGGCTCCCCGGCTCCGGTCGCGCGATGCGAGCAGTTCCCCTATCCAGTGGGGCGGTCGACGCCCCGTGCCGACCGCCACCAGGGCACCCACGATATTGCGCACCATGTGGTGCAGGAAGGCGTTGGCCGAGAACCGCAGCACCACGAAGTCGCCCACACGGTCGATTTCCAGGCGCTCGAGCCTGCGCACCGGGCTCTTCGCCTGGCATTCGGCCGCCCGGAACGCGCTGAAGTCGTGCTCGCCCACCAGGTGGCCCGCGCCGGCGCGCATGGCCGACACGTCCAGCGGACGGAACACCCAGCCCACACGGCCCGCCAGCAGCGGATGGGCGACCGGGGCGCAATGCAGCAGGTAGGCGTAGTGCCGGCGCACGGCCGAGTAGCGGGCGTGGAAATCCGCGGGTACGGGGCGCGCATCGAGCACCGCCACCGCGTCCGGCAGCCGGGCATTGACGCCTCGCACCCAGGCCTGGAGCGGACGCCGCGCCCCGGTGTCGAAGTGCACCACCTGGGCGCTCGCGTGGACACCGGCATCGGTGCGCCCGGCGCAGGTGACCCGCACCCGATGGCCGGCGAGCGCGGCCAGCGAGGACTCGAGCGCATCCTGGACCGTCCGCCCCGAAGGCTGGGTCTGCCAGCCGTCGAATCGGGCGCCATCGTAGGCAAGGGTCAGGGCGATGCGCTGCACGCGGCTCGGTCCGAAACAAAAACAAAAACGGGGAAGCCAGGCTTCCCCGCGCAAAGGTCCCTGGCTGGACCTAATTTATCTTTGAAAGCATCGATCGTGCTTTCTGTTGTTGTTCCAGGTCGCCGCCGCGAACCACTTCCTCGAGCAGCTCGCGGGCGCCCTCCTTGTCGCCGATCTCTTCGTAGGCGGACGCCAGGTCGAGCTTGGTCGCCATCTCCTGCCACCGGTTGGCGTCGGCGCCCGCCCCCGGACCCGAAAGGTTCTCGGGGGACAGGTCGAGCCCGATCGAAGAGAGGTCGACCGCCGTGGCTTCGACATCGGCGGGACCGCGCAGCGTCTCGAGCGACGGGATGTCGACATTGAAGTCGCCCAGGTCGGCGGCCACCTCGCTCGCCGTGCGGCGCGCGCTCGTCGTCTCGAAGTTCTCGTCGCCGAGATCGAGCGAAGGCAGGTCGATACGGCCCTCCAGCGCCCGGCTGAGCTCGGATTCGCCGGTGCCCCCATCCGCCGGGGCCGACGCGGCTTGCACCGCCGGGGACCCGGGCTCGCCGAGGTCCAGCGAAGGCAGGTCCATGTCCGAGATCGCGTCGTCCGAGAAGGACGAGGTCTCGTCGGATTCGCCGATCTTCGAGTCGATGTCGATCGAGAAGTCGAGGCCCGGATCGTCGGCCGGCTCCGGTTCCGACGCGGCGGTCGGCGTGAAGCTGTCCTGCGTGTCGGTCGGGATCGAGAACTCGAGGTCGCTGATCGCGTCCGACTCGGCCCGGGCCTCGGTCTCGTCGGTATCCGCACCGAGCGGGGAATCCAGGGCCTCCATCAGGCCCGCGGCGCCCGCGACGGCACCGGCCGCGCCGAGCCCGGCATTCCCGGTGCGCCCGGACTCGCCTACATCCCGACCGGTATAGAGCGGATTCTCCGGATCGATCGAGAGGCCGAGCGTCACCACGGCAGGCCATTCCTCGTTCGTGCCGCCGGCCTGCTCGTACATCTCGCGAGCCAGCTCGTTGAACGAGGCGACATCCTTGCGGCCAGCGTAGATCTCGAGCAGCTTGCGACGGATCGCGTGGCGCTCGGGCTGCTTCTTGAGCGCCTCCTTCAGGATCTCCTCGGCCTGCGCCTCCCGACCGTAGGCGATGTAGACCTCGGCCTCGGCGATGGGATCCACCTCGGTCGAGTGCACATCGACGCCGCTGTCGCGGATGTTGGTGCTGAACAGGCTGTTCGACGTATCGACGTTCTGCCCGCCGGTCGTGCCGAAGAGCGAGTTCGCAGTGAAGGCGTCGGTGCCGCCCAGGCTGTCCTCGAAGCTCTCGGCCGACTTGCGCCGCCGGCGGCTGTACCACATGTAGAAGCCGCCCAGCAGGATCAGCGCCCCGCCACCCAGGAGGACGTACGGATTCTCGCGCAGCTCGTCGAGGAAACTCGGCGCCGCGGTCGGCGCGGGTTCCGGCGCCGCCGGGACCGGCGCGGGGGCCGGTGCGGGCGCGGCGGCGGTCGCGGGCGCCTCGGCCGGAGTCGCCGGCATGGCGGGGGCCTGGTCCGCTCTGGCCTGGGCCTCGGAGCCCGCCATCGGCGCCGCCTGGCCGTCGGTGCCGGACGCACCGTCCGTCGTCGTGGCGGCCGCCTCCTGGGCACCCGCGGTGGACGCGGTCGTGCCGGCATCCGCGCCGGCAGGCGTCGGCGCGCCCTGGGTGCCGTCCGCGGTCGTCGTGCCGGTGCCCTCGCCCGCGGCGGCGCTCTCGCCGGTCATCGCGCTGCCGGCGGAATCGCCGGAGGCCGCCTGGGTGGCCTCCCCGGCGGCGGAAGGAGCCCCGGATCCCGCCTGCCCGGCCGTCGCGGCCCCCGCTGCGGGCGCCCCGATCGTGCCGGTCGCCGACGAACCCATCTGGCGGGCCTGGGCGAGTTGCTGCTCGAGGTCCGCGAGCTGCTTGTTCTTCAGTTCGAGCAGTCGCTGCAGGTCGCTGACGTTCTTCTCCAGCTCGTCGACGCGCGACTGTGCCTCGCGCAGCGCGGCTTCGCGCGCCACGGCCGCTTCGGTGGCATCCGCCCCCTGCGAGCCCGTGGCCGCGCCGGCCACGCCCGCGCCCGTGCCGCCCGTCGAGAGCTTGAGCTGGTCGCCGGCGACGGCGGGCTCGGCCTGGGGCGCCGCCTGGCCGACGGTGCCGCTCGCGGCCTGGCCGCCCTGGCGGCCGCCGACCTCGCGCGCATTGCTCGCGAGACGGTTGCGATACTCGTTGAAGGCCTTCAGGCTGGCGCGCATCTCGGCGGCGACCTCCGCCTGCGAGAGGGAGCGCATCTCGCCCTCGGACGGGATGGTCAGGCTCGCGCCCGACCGCATCTGGTGCACGCCGCCGAAGAAGGCATCGGGATTGGCCCGGTAGATCGCGACGATCGCCTGGTTGAGCGAGACGCCCGCGGGCCGGTACTGCTCCGCGATCTTCGCCAGCGTGTCGCCGCGGCCGACCTCCACCGTCGCGGGGCCGGAAGCGGCGGGCGCGGGACGCAGCGCCGGCGCGGGCGACGGCGCAGGGGCCGGAGCCTCGGCCGCCGGCGCGCTGCCCTGCCCGGCCGCGGCGCGCGCCTGGGCCGCGGTCAGCGGCGCCGGCGCAGGAGCCGGTGCGGGCGTCGGCGTGGCCGTCGCGACGCGCGGGGCCACCGGCGTGGCGGTGCTCGCGCCGCCATCGACGGCGTTCGCGCGACCGATCTGCATGCCCGGCGGGTCCAGCAGGAAGGTGTATTCCCGCGCGAACTTGCCCGAGGCCCAGTTCAGCTCGACGAGGAGGTCCACGAACGGCTCGTTGATCGGGCGCGTGGAGGAGATCCTGACCACGGCCCGCCCGTCCGACCGACGGTCGATGCGGAAATTGAGGCCCGTGAGGGCGGGATTGTATTCGAGGCCGGCCTGGCGGAAGGCTTCGGGGGGCGCCAGGTTCGCCGAGAGCGAGGCCGATTCTTCCGGGGTGAGGGACGTGATTTCCACTTCAGCCTGGAGGGGCTGACCGAGAGCCGACTGGACCGTGAGGCGTCCGAGGCCGGCTGCGTCTGCGTGGCGTGGAAGGAACAGTCCCCCTGAAACGGCCAAAGCAACGGCGACCCCGAGGGCCGCCGGTGTAGGCACGAGTCGGGGTTGGCTCGTTTTGATTTTCCGTGACGGCACGGTTATCCCCAGACGTGCTTCTCGATCTTTTGAGGCTAACATCAGTAACTTGCCCTCGCAAGCTGAAGCAAAGCAGAAGGTTCGGTCGCGCTCGGCGAATGTTGTTCTGCGATGACGATGGATGGGTTCGCGAATTCGGGCGCGCTAATCCGCCCCTCGAATTCGCGAATACCACATTATCGCGACGCCAGGATGCGCAGCATACGGCGCAGCGGCTCAGCGGCGCCCCAGAGCAGCTGATCGCCAACCGTGAAGGCGCTGATGTACTCCGGACCGATCGCCAGCTTGCGCACGCGCCCCACGGCGATGTCGAGCTTGCCGGTGACGGCGGCGGGTGACAGGCCGGCGATGCTCGCCTCCTTCGTGTTTTCGATATATCGAATCCACTCATTGCCCTTGGCAATCAATGATTCGATTTCCGGGAGCGGGAGGTCGCGACGCAGCTTGATGGTGAGCGCCTGGCTGTGCGAGCGCATCGCCCCGATCCGTACGCAGATGCTCTCGACCGGGATATGTCCCGGGCCGTTCGGCGGGCGGCCGAGAATCTTGTTGCATTCGGCATCGCCCTTCCACTCCTCGCGCGAGAGTCCACCCCCGAGATCCCTGTCGATCCAGGGAATCAGGCTGCCGGCGAGCGGCGCCCCGAAATGCTCGGTCGCGAAATCCGGCGAACGCATGGCGTCGGAAACCCGGCGATCGATTTCCAGGATGGCGGCGTTCGGGTCGGCCAGGAGATCGGCCGCACTCGCATGCAGCTGGCCCATCTGGGTGATCAGCTCGCGCATGTTCTGCGCCCCCGCCCCGGAGGCCGCCTGGTAGGTCATCGCGGTGATCCACTCGACCAGGTCCTCGGCGAACAGGCCGTTCAGCGCGAGCATCATCAGGCTGACCGTGCAGTTGCCCCCGATGAAATCCCGCCGGCCCTCCTCGAGCGCCCTGTCGATGACGCCGCGATTGAGGGGATCTAGGACGATGACCGCGTCCTCCTTCATGCGCAGCGTCGAGGCGGCATCGATCCAGTAGCCGTTCCAGCCGGCGGCGCGCAGGCGCGGATGGATCTCGCTGGTGTAGTCGCCGCCCTGGCAGGTGACGATCACGTCCATCCGCGCGAGCGCGTCGATCGAGTTCGCGTCGGCCAGCGGGGTCGTGCCGAGCGGCGCCTTGCCGCCGGCATTGGAGGTGCTGAAGAACGTCGGCTCGAGGCCGTCGAAGTCCCGTTCTTCCTGCATCCGCTGCATCAGCACCGAGCCGACCATGCCGCGCCAGCCCACCATTCCGAGTTTCATGCCCATCTTCGTCTTCCTGCTCTGCAGGCCCGCCTCGACCGCGGCGCCCTGTTCCTGCCGTGACTCGCCCCGCCCTGCCCGTCAGAGGGCGGCGAGGACCGCGTCGCCCATCGCGACGGTGCCGACCGTGGCCTCGCCCGGGGCGGCGATGTCCGCCGTGCGCAGGCCGCTCGCGAGGACCTTCGCGACGGCCTTCTCGATGCGCTGCGCGGCCGCCTCCTGGTGGAGGGAGTAGCGCAGCATCATGGCCGCCGAGATGATCGTAGCCAGCGGGTTCGCCTTGTCCTGGCCGGCGATGTCGGGCGCCGATCCGTGGATCGGCTCGTACATGCCGAAGCCGCGCTCGTTGAGCGAGGCGCTCGGCAGCATTCCGATGGAGCCGGTCAGCATCGACGCCTCGTCCGAGAGGATGTCGCCGAACATGTTGCCCGTGACGATGACGTCGAACTGCCGCGGCGCGCGCACCAGCTGCATTGCCGCATTGTCCACGTACATGTGCGAAAGCGCGATGTCCGGGTAGTCCGCATGGGTTTCGGTGACGACATCGCGCCACAGCTGGGTGGTCTCCAGGACGTTGGCCTTGTCCACCGAGCACACCCGGCGGTCGCGCTTGCGGGCGGCCTCGAAGGCCGTCCTGGCAATGCGGCGGATCTCGCCCTCGGTGTAGCGCATCGTGTCGAAGCCCTCACGCTCGCCGGATTCGGTGCGGCGGATGCCGCGCGGCTGGCCGAAGTAGATGTCGCCGGTCAGCTCCCGGACGATCAGGATGTCGAGCCCCGCCACCAGTTCCGGCCGCAGCGACGACGCATGCGCCAGCTCCGGGTATACGAGCGCCGGGCGCAGGTTGGCGAACAGGTCGAAGTGCTTGCGCAGGCGCAGCAGGCCCTGCTCCGGGCGATGCTCCCGGGGCAGGTTGTCGTAGGCCGGCCCGCCGACCGCCCCGAAGAGGATGGCGTCCGAGGCCTCGCACAGGGCCAGGGTCTCAGCGGGCAGCGGATCGCCCGCGGCATCATAGCCGGCGCCGCCCACCGGCGCGGTCTCGATCTCCAGGGCGAGCCCGTCGGCGGCGAGCGCCTCGAGGACCCGAACCGCCTGGGCGGTGATCTCCGGTCCGATACCGTCGCCCGGCAGCACTGCAATCTTCATGTCGTTTCCTCGTCGTTCGTGGTCGTTCGGGGGCGGCGGCCAGCGTCGCTGCAACGGGTCGAGCCCGCCCCGGGGCCAGCCCGGGCGGGATGCGGGGCGCTCGGCTTGCCCGCGGATTCAGCGGGCGAGCGTCCTGGCCAGCCAGGGCTTCTCGCGCAGGCGCCGCGTCTCGTACTCGCGGATCAGGTCGGCGTGCTGCAGGGACAGGCCGATATCGTCCAGGCCGTTGACGAGGCAGTACTTGCGGTGGGGGTCCACCTCGAACCGGCAGGAGAACGAGCCGTCCTCGGTGCGGACCACCTGCTCGGGCAGGTCGACGACCAGCCGGAATCCCGGGAAGGCCGCGACTTCGGAGAACAGGCGATCGACCTGGGCCTCCGGGAGAACGATCGGCAACAGGCCGTTCTTGAAGCAGTTGTTGTAGAAGATGTCGGCGAACGACGGCGCGATGATGACGCGGAAGCCGTAGTCGAGCAGGGCCCAGGGCGCATGCTCGCGCGAGCTGCCGCAGCCGAAGTTCTCGCGCGCAAGCAGGATCGAGGCGCCCTTGTACCGCTCCTGGTTCAGCACGAAGTCCGGATTGAGCGGCCGCCGGGAGTTGTCCATGCCGGGCTCACCGACATCGAGGTAGCGCCACTCGTCGAACAGGTTCGGCCCGAAGCCGGTGCGCTTGATCGACTTGAGGAACTGTTTCGGGATGATCGCGTCGGTATCGACATTGGCCCGGTCGAGCGGCGCGACGATCCCGCGGTGGATGGTGAGCTTTTCCATGGAGGCTGCGCCCTATTTCGCCGATCGCTGGAGCTTCTCGCCCGCGCGCTCGATGTCGCGCCCCATGCCTTCGACGGTGTTGCAGGCGGCGATCCCGCAGAGGAAAGCGATCAGAAGCAGGCCGTGGACGATCTTTTTCATGGTCACGAGGTCTGGACGAAAATCAGCGGATGTCGACGAAGTGCCCGGCGATACCGGCGGCGGCCGCCATCGCGGGGCTGACCAGGTGCGTGCGGCCGCCCGCGCCCTGCCGTCCCTCGAAGTTCCGGTTCGAGGTCGAGGCGCAGCGCTCGCCAGGCTCGAGCCGGTCGGCGTTCATGGCGAGGCACATCGAGCAGCCCGGCTCGCGCCATTCGAAGCCGGCTGCGAGGAAGATCTTGTCCAGCCCCTCGGCCTCCGCCTGCGCCTTCACCAGGCCGGACCCCGGCACCACCATGGCGAGCTTCACGTTGTCGGCCCTGCGCTTGCCGCGCACCACGGCCGCGGCCTGCCGCAGGTCCTCGATGCGCGAGTTGGTGCACGAGCCGATGAAGACCTTGTCGATGCGGATGTCCGTGACGGGCGTGTTGGGCTCGAGGCCCATGTAGCGCAGCGCCCGTTCCATGCCCTCGCGGCGCACCGGGTCGCGTTCACGTTCGGGATCGGGCACGCGGCCGTCGACGGGCACGACCATCTCGGGCGAGGTGCCCCAGGTGACGTGCGGCACGATCGTTCCGGCGTCGATCTCGACGACCTTGTCGAACTTCGCGCCCTCGTCGGAATGCAGCGTCTTCCAGTACGCCACCGCCTTGTCCCAGTCGGCTCCCTGCGGGGCCAACGGGCGGTCCTTGAGGTAGTCGAAGGTGACCTGGTCGGCGGCAACCAGCCCGGCGCGGGCGCCGGCCTCGATCGCCATGTTGCAGATCGTCATGCGGCCTTCCATCGAGAGCGAGCGAATCGCGCTGCCCGCGAACTCGATGGCATGTCCCGTTCCGCCCGCCGTGCCGATCCGGCCGATGATCGCCAGCACGATGTCCTTGGCGGTCACGCCCCGGCCGAGGCGCCCCTCCACCCGCACCAGCATGTTCTTCATCTTGCGGGCGACCAGGGTCTGGGTCGCGAGCACATGTTCGACCTCGGACGTGCCGATGCCGAACGCGAGGCACGCGAACGCGCCGTGCGTGCTGGTATGGGAGTCGCCGCACACGACCGTCATGCCCGGCAGGGTCGCGCCCTGTTCGGGCCCGATGACGTGCACGATGCCCTGGCGCTGGTCGCGGATGTCGAAGTACGTCAGGCCGTACTCCCGGGCATTCGCGTCGAGCGTCTCGACCTGCAGGCGCGAGGTCGGGTCGGCGATGCCCACCGAGCGGTCCGTGGTGGGCACGTTGTGGTCGACCACGGCGAGGTTCGCCGAGACGCGCCACGGCTGGCGCCCGGCCAGGCGCAGGCCCTCGAAGGCCTGCGGGCTGGTGACTTCGTGCAGGAGGTGCCGGTCGATGTAGATCAGCGCGGTACCGTCGTCTGCCTGGTGGACGACATGCTCGTCCCAGAGCTTGTCGTAAAGCGTGCGGGGCGTCAGCGACATGAAGAACCTGTGCGTGGGATTGCCGGCCATCGGCAAAATGCCGGCCATCGGCCGGCATCGGGTGCCCGAGCGGCGCGCCGGTGGCGCCCGCCGTCGATGGCGATGCCTATTATGCCATGCGACCCGCCGCGCCCTCAGCGGGCGGCGGCCCTGTAGAGCGGCTCGACGCGCTGGGCGTAGACCTCGAGATCCTGCATGCGCGTCTCGGCCGAGGGGTGGGTGCTGAGGAACTCCGGCTGGCCCGCGCCGCCGAGCTTCGCCATCTTCTGCCACACGCTGATCGCGCCCCGCGGATCGTAGCCGGCGCGCGCCGCCAGCTCGACGCCGATGCGGTCGGCCTCGGTCTCGTGCAGGCGGCTGTGCGGCAGGCCGACGGTGACCTGGTACGCGAGCTGGGCCATGTCGAGCGCGGCGCGTCCCCCGCCCGCGAGCAGCACCGCGCCCTGCAGCAGCAGCCCGGAGGTCACCTGCTCGGACGCCCGTTCGCGCGCATGCTCGCGCAGGGCATGGGCGATCTCGTGCCCGATGACCGCGGCGAGCTCCGCGTCGGTGGCCTGGAGCTTCTCGATCAGCCCCGTATAGACGGCGATCTTCCCGCCCGGCATGCACCAGGCATTGACCTCGTCCGACCGGATCACCGTGACCTCCCAGGCCCAGTTCTTCGCATCGGGACGGAAGGCGGGCGTGACCGCGATCAGGCGCCTCGCGATCTGGTCCACCCGTCGCTGCAGGGCGGCGGGCACGTCGAGCTGGCCCTTCTGCTTCGCCTCGGTCACCACCTGCGCATAGGCCTTGACCGCGCCTTCGCGCAGGTCGGCCTCGGAGACCAGGGTGGACATCCGCTGCGTGCGTTCGACGCCGACGACCCCACCGCGCGTCGTCTGGACCGACGTGCAGGCAACGACGAGGGTAGCCGCGAGGGCAACGGCGGCCATGCGGGCGGCGCGGCCAGTCGGTCCGGACGCCCTTCGATTCGGCGATGTCATGCGCTGGGTTCCTCCGCTTCGCGGCGCCCCGTCCCGCGATCCCTGCAGGCCAGGGCGACCAGGCAGCCGGCGCCCGCTGCAAGGCTCGCTCCCGCGAACGCCGCCTCCGGCGAGACATTCTCCCACACCGCGCTCATCGCGAGGCCGCCCAGCGTGCCGCCGCAGCCGTAGCCCACGGTCACGTAGAGCGCCTGCGCCCTGCCCTGCTGCGCCGGCCCGAACCAGCCGTGAAGAAGCGCCATCGACGCGCTGTGGTGCAGGCCGAAGGTGACGGCGTGCAGCAGCTGCGACACGAGGACCAGCAGCAGGCCCCCGGCCGAGGCGCCCACCAGGCCGAATCGCAGCGCGGCCACGCCGATCGAGAAGGCGAAGAGGCCCGCGGCCGTGAATCGCCTGAACAGCACGGACTGCCAGCGAAAGAGCGCGATCTCCGCGAAGACGCTGATCGCCCAGAAGAAGCCGATCGCGGCGTTGGAGTAGCCGTGGCGCTGCAGGTAGAGCGAGAAGAGCACGTAGAGCGCCGCGTGCGCGAAGAGCATCAGGAAATTGGCGATGAAGAACGCGGCCACGGCGCGCTCGCGCAGGCGGGAGCGCAGGCTGACGCCGGTCGCGATCCGCGGCGGCCCCGCCAGCGCGGCGAGGCGAACGCCGACCACGATGATCCCGCCCGCGATGGCCGCCAGGAACCAGGGCAATGCCAGCGCGCCGGCGAGGTCGAGGGCCGGCCCCACCGCGACCACGGCGATCACGAAGCCGACCGATCCCCACAGCCGCATGGCTCCGTAGCGTCCCGCATCCCCGCCCGCCAGCGCGAGCGCCGTGGATTCCGCGATGGGAGTGATGCCGGCGCTCGCGAGGAAGAGCGCGGCGAGCAGCACGAAGGTCGTCGCCTGTCCCCGCGCGACCGCCCATGGCAGCAGGACGACGAACAGGGTGGTGAGCGAGGCGCCCAGCACGAGCAGCCGGCCGCCGAGCCCACTGCGGTCGGCAAGCAGGCCCCACAGCGGCGGGGCGACGATGCGCATCGCCTGCGGGACCGCGAGCAGCAGCCCGATCGCGGCTACCGAATAGCCGCTCGCTTCCAGATAGAGGCTCAGGAACGGCGACAGCGTGCCGACGTAGGCGAAGTAGGCGAAGTACAGCGCGCACACCTGCGCTTCCGCGCGCGCCGCCATCACGCCGCCGGGCGCGGACATGCGGCGAGGATCAGGCGCCGTCGGGCGCGACCCCCGGGATCGGCGCCAGCGGCACCGACACGTCGCCGTTCTGGGCGCGGTGCCGCAGGGCATGGTCCATCAGGACGAGGGCGAGCATCGCCTCGGCAATCGGCGCCGCCCGGATGCCGACGCACGGGTCGTGCCGGCCGAAGGTCTCGACCATGGTCGGCTTGCCCTCGAGATCGATCGAGCGCCGCGGAACGCGGATGCTGGAGGTGGGCTTGATGGCGAGCGACACCCGGATCGGCTGGCCGGTCGAGATGCCGCCCAGCACCCCGCCCGCGTGGTTGCCCACGAAGCCCTGGGGCGTGAGCTCGTCGCCGTGCTCGCTGCCGCGCTGCGCGACGCAGCCGAAGCCAGCGCCGATCTCGACGCCCTTGACCGCATTGATGCCCATCATGGCGTAGGCGATGTCGGCATCGAGCTTGTCGTAGATGGGCTCGCCCAGCCCCGGCGGCACGCCCGTCGCCTCGACCTCGATGCGCGCGCCCACCGAATCCCCGGCGCGCCGCAGCGCGTCCATCGCCGCCTCGAGCTGCGGAACGATGCCGGCATTGGGCGCGAAGAACGGGTTGCGGTCGATCTCCGCGGCATCCTCGAACGGGATGGGAATGTCCCCGAGCTGCGACATCCAGGCGCGGATCCGGATCCCGTACTGCCGGCCGAGCCACTTGCGCGCGATCGCCGCCGCCGCGACCGCCGGCGCGGTCAGCCGCGCCGAGCTGCGGCCACCGCCGCGCGGGTCGCGCCGGCCGTACTTCTGCAAGTAGGCGTAGTCGGCGTGCCCCGGGCGGAAGGTCTGCGCGATGTTGCCGTAGTCCTTGCTGCGCGCGTCCTCGTTGCGGATCAACAGTGCGATCGGAGTGCCCGTGGTGTGGCCCTCGTACACACCGGAGAGGATCTCGACCTGGTCGGGCTCGCGTCGCTGCGTCACGTGACGCGACGTTCCCGGCCGCCGACGGTCGAGCTCGGGCTGGATGTCCGCCTCGGACAGCGGCAGCCCGGGCGGGCAACCATCGACGACACAGCCGATCGCGGGTCCGTGCGACTCTCCGAAGGTCGTCACGCAGTAGAGCTGCCCGAATGTGTTGCCCGCCATCGCCGCCGTTCCACCCGAAAGAACACGATTCTAATCGGTGGCGACGGTGCCGCGGGCGGCCTCCGCACCGAGCCGGCGCAGCGCGGACCAGACCGGCGAGGGCAGCTCGGCGGCATCGAGGCTGTCGATCAGGTTCTTCACCGCGAGAGCGAGCTCCGTGTCGCCGTCGATGACGAGCCTGCGTCGGAAGAAGAGCGCATCGGGATCCTCGTGGCGGCTCGCCAGCATCAGGAGATCCCGCCAGTCGGCGGCCACGCGGACAGCGGCCGGCGCCCGCGCATCGAGCCCGACGCGGCCACGCTCCACGCAAATGCTCCAGCCGATGCGCAGGTCGGTGATCTCGATGCGGATCCACCGGCCAGCAAGAAAGTCGAAGCGGCCCGCCCGGGCCGGTTCGGCCAGGACCGCCTGCAGCAGCGGGCGGACCAGGCTGGCCTGCCATCGTAGCGGGAGCCTGGCGATGCGAGGCAGGACGCGGTCGAGCGCCGCCAGCACCAGCGGATCAGGCCAGGGCATCGTCCTCGCCGCCGCGCATGCCGCCGGGGACCCGGGTCATGCCCGGCCGTCCGTGCCAGTAGCCGTTGCAGTCCTCGTCGGCCGGCGGGGCCCCCTCGCCACGACGCGCCCGGTCGAATGCGGCGACCACGTCGGCCGCATCGAGGCCCGGGCTGATGCGCAGGATGTCCACGCCGCTCGCGGCGACATCCTCGAGGTCGCCCACCAGGTTGCCGATGCGCCCCGACATCGTCTGGATGCCGTTCAGCGTGAAAAGCCGCCCGCCCTCCTGCGAGTTCACCGCCACGCCGGCCGGATACCGGATGCACATGAAGCCGCAATCGTCCTTCGGACGCCCGGCGAGCCGGGCGGTGAAGCAGCGGGC